>JBDKUO010000021.1 GCA_039679645.1 Armatimonadota bacterium | reverse complement strand
TGTCAAATTTGCGGAAAAGAGTTGTTTCGGGAGACCCTTCTCCCGAAACGCCCCTGGTGCAGCAAGGTATCGGGACAGGGGTGTCCCGATACAACGGGGTTTATTCCGTAGATATGACACGCACCCTGGGTCCGGGATTCAAATCCCGGACCATCAGATCGCCGGTTCCAACACCTAATACCCAACACCCAATACCTGACCAACCCTGCAGGAATTCGGTTGCAGGCGGGGAAGGAAAATATAAGAGTGCCGAGCAAGCATGGCTTCCGCTGAATCGGCACGGTAAAAATTTGCAAAAGTGGAGCCTGATAAATTATGGCAATTACTGAAAAAAACGCCCTGGGAATAAAGCAGCTCAGGGTTACAGATAATTTAGATCAGTTGCTTAACGTGCTGCCGGCGCTGATCCGCCAAAGACTAGAGGAGCAGGAAGATGTAGAGGACCTGCTCGAAATAGTGATGGACCTGGGACGTGAACCTGAAGCGCGATTTCCGCTTAGGGTAATGCAGCTTTCGGATATTGCAGTGAAAGCCGAGGACATTGCTTATGTAGTCGAGAGAGTCGGCCAGTTCGGCAAAGACAACCGAGCGGGGATTGAGCGCACCCTGCACCGCATATCCGCGATCCGAAATAGGCAGGGGCATATAATCGGCCTCACATGCCGGATTGGGCGCGCAGTCTACGGCACGATCGATATCATACGCGATGTAGTCGAAGGCGGGCGCAGCATTTTGATGCTCGGTAGACCCGGCGTCGGTAAGACCACCAAGCTCAGAGAGGTGGCCAGAATACTCTCGGACGAGTTTAAGAAGCGCGTTGTGATAGTCGACACGTCCAATGAGATCGCGGGTGACGGCGATATTCCGCACCCGGCAATTGGTCATGCGCGCCGGATGCAGGTCGCAACACCTGATCAGCAGCACGCGGTAATGATCGAAGCGGTCGAAAACCACATGCCGGAAGTCATCGTAATCGATGAGATCGGCACTGAGCAGGAGGCTTTCGCCGCGCGCACCATTGCCGAACGGGGTGTCATGCTGGTCGCGACAGCGCATGGCAACTCTCTCGATAATCTGCTCATGAACCCCACTCTTTCGGACCTGGTAGGCGGGATTCAGACGGTGACTCTATCCGACGAAGAGGCAAAGCGACGCGGGACCCAAAAGACTGTGCTCGAACGCAAGGCCCCGCCCACCTTCGATGTATTGATCGAGATCATGGAGATGGACAAACTGGCGATCCATCACGACGTGGCCGATATTGTCGACAAGATGCTGCGGGGCGCTCCGCCTCGGCCCGAGATAAGAGTGCGAAACCCTGAGGGCGAGGTGGAAGTCGTTCAGCCAAGCGATCTGGTAACCAGGGGTGAGTCGCAGAGGTCCAGGCTCGAACACGAGCATGAAGTTGTCGAGAGCCGCCCGATGACTGCGATTGTGAAAGTCTTCCCATACGGCGTCAGCCGGAACCGGCTGGAACGCGCGATCAAGGAGCTTAAAGTCCCGGCGTATATCGTGAAGGATTTCGGGGAGGCCAATGCCGTCATCACTCTTAAAACTCACGAGCGCAAGGATATCGGCCTGCTGCAGGAAGCAAAACGGCGCGGCGTGCCCGTATATGTGATTAAGAGCAACACCTACGCGCAGATAGCGGGCGCGATGCGCGATATCTTCCACCTTGGACCCTCCAACGAAGAAGAAGAGGCTCTGCGTGAAGTCGAAGAGGCCGTCCAGCGGCTGATGGAGACCGGCGAGGCGCAGGAGCTTTCGCCGCAGTCGAGCTTCCTCAGGAGGATTCAGCACCAGTTGGTGGAGAAGTTTGACCTAACGTCGGAGAGCGTCGGGACAGAGCCTTATAGAAGGGTCAGAATATTCAAAGGGTAATCTACCATATGCTTCGCGGGCGTATGCCCCGAAGCTTGACAAGCTGATTACCAGCATACTTCGCGGGCGTATGCCCCGAAGCTTGGCAAGCTGATTACCAGCATACTTCGCGGGCGTGTGCCCCGAAGCCCAGACGCAAGGACCGGCAAACTGTGGCATCATCAAGACACCATAACACATACATAGACGGCGCAGCCATCTTTTGGACCAATTCAATCGTCGAAGGAATCCCAATCCTGCGCAGCCCAACGGCCGCACGTAGTTTGGTAGAAATAATTGAAGATTGCAGGTGCGGATACGGTGTCAAGATTCCGGGCTATGTGGTGATGCCGGATCACTTCCACATTATCGCATGGGCCGAAGATGTGAATCACACTAAGCTGTTCATACGGCAAATTCTAAGTAGATCATCAGCAACTTTTGCAGTTATGACCGATACTGCTGCCGACCGTGGAGATGCGCATGCAAGACTTTGGTCGCAGATATTCCACGCCAAAGCCACAGGAAAATCGACTGTAAGGATATGGAAGGAGCGTGGCCGGGCTTTTCCAATAACAACGGAAGCTGTATTGCTGGAAAAACTGCAGTATATCCACAATAACCCTGTAAGGGCAGGACTTGTAGAACATGTGGAGGATTGGGAATTCTCAAGTGCGGCGTGTTTAGCTTCGGGGCATTCGCCCGCGAAGCATCAGAGGTTATTACTTGATACCGGAGAAAGCACATAGGTTTTTTTCTCACAATTGAAGGCATAGAAGGGGCGGGCAAAAGCACTCTTACCCATGAGCTTGCAAAAGCGCTGTGCGATGAAGGGCATGAGGTTTTAGTCTCTCAGGAGCCGGGCGGATCGGCCATCGGCGACAAGATTAGGCAGATTCTGCTCGATAGATCGAACGCAATATCCGACCGCACGGAATTGCTATTATTCGAAGCAGCAAGAGCGCAGCATGTATCTGAGACTATCCTTCCAGCGCTGCAGCGTGGGGCGATAGTGATATGTGACCGCTACACAGACTCGTCACTCGCTTACCAGGGATGCGCCAGGGGAATCGACAAGAATACGGTCAGAGCGCTCAATGATTTCGCTACGTCCGGCCTCAAACCCGATCTGACTATACTCCTCGACTTGCCGGCGTCGGACGGACTGGCGCGGCAGAAAAAGATCGACAGAGTATCGTCCGAAAAACTGGAATTTCACGAGGCTGTGAGGCAGGGTTTTCTGGAATTGGCAAGAGCCGAGAGTGAACGATTTGTGCTTCTTGATGCGACGCAAAGCATTGATGAAATTGTTAAGCTGGCTCTAGCTAAGGTGCAGGGTTTCTTCCCAACGCCTAACACCCAACACCCATCACCCAATCGGAGGTGTCTATGAAGCTATTGATCTCCATTCTTCATGAAAGGGACAAACAGAGAGTAAGCGACGCGCTGCTGCAGGCGGGGTACAAGTTTACAATAGTCGCCTCTACCGGCGGGTTTTTGCGCGACGGCAATACGACTCTTCTGATCGGCACGGATGAAGATAAGGTTGACGACGTGATCGAAACTATTCGAGGCTGCTGCCCATGCAGAGACGAGTATGTCAATCAGCCTCTGCCTGATGCGCTGGGCGCGACAGGTGTTATAATGAACCCGGTGAAGGTGAAAGTGGGGGGAGCTGTTATATTCGTGGTGGATGTGGAGAAGTTCGTACGTGTCTGACCGAGCAGGATTCGATAAAATAATAGGCCAGGAGATGGCAAAGCGTGTGCTCATCAGAGCGTCGCGCGAGCAGAATCCTACGCACGCCTATCTGTTCCTGGGGCTAAGGGGCACAGGCAAGACGACTTTCGCACTCGAGTTCGGCAAAGCCCTAAATTGCCTGAGCCCACGCGAAGGACACGCATGCGGCGAGTGCGCAATCTGCCATGCCATCGATCATGGCAACTTCCCCGATATCAGAATCTGGTCGCCGGAAGGTCAGAACACCAAGATAGACCAGATGCGCGAGATGCGCGAGATGGCCAAATTCGCGCCGACGCGTGGAAAGTGGAAGATCAATATCATCGAACAGGGCGACACTCTCAACGAGGAGTCGGCTAACTGCATCCTGAAACTCCTTGAGGAACCACCGGATTATCTGATAAATATTCTCCTTTTTAGAAATACGGCAAATGCGCTGCCTACCATTCGCTCGCGGTGCCAGTTGATAAGGTTTACTCAAGTCGATGCAGGCGATCTGGCTTCGAGGCTGATCGAGGACTTCGGCGCAGGCAAAGACGAGGCCCAGTTCCTGGCGGTATACTCTCAGGGCTGCCCCGGCAGAGCGATCGAGCTTATCGGAAATGAGTCTTTCTTTGATAGGCGAAACATGATAATAAAACTTGCGCATGACCTCTGCTCGGGCAGTCCATGGCTTGCTCTCAAACTGGCGGGTATTCTCAGGTCCTCGGACGATGACAAGAGCGCCCGGGAGACGGTGATCGAGTCTCTGGATATGCTGCTGGTGTGGTATCGCGACCTGCTGGCAGCCAAGTTGCAGGGCGATAATGCAGCGCTGGTGAACCTGGACAGGGTTGATGAGATAAAGTCTCAGTGTGCACATTATCCGCACGCCGGGCCACTGGCAAATGCAATCGATCTAATACTGCATGCAAAGCGGGCAATTCTTGGCAACGCCAGCGCTCCTATTACCACGGAAGCGCTGATGATGCGTCTGGCAGCTTCTTGACAGACGCACATTTGTTCGATAGAATACACCCATCATTGATCCTAGGAGGCAGACATGGTGAGTATTATTGGCGCGTGTGGACTCAACTGCAGCGAGTGTGATGGCTATAAGGCGACTCAGGCAAACGACCCTGATGCAATCGCGAAGGTTGCAGCCGACTGGAGCAAACTGTTCGGCAATGATATAAAGCCCGAGAGTATCTATTGCGACGGATGCATGGTCGAAAGCGACCGTAAGTGCGGGAACTGCGCAGAGTGCTCGATAAGGTCCTGTGTGGCGAGCAAAGGCCTTGCCAATTGCGCTCACTGCGATGACTTCGGTTGTGAAACTCTCACCAACTTCTTCCAGATGGCTCCGTGCGCGCAGGAACATCTGAATGAGATAAGGGCTGGATTGGGAAAGTAGGATTATGGACTCAACCCTCCAGGTAAGATACCTGGAGGGATAAAAGCAAACCATCAGACAATTTTGAAAGGCAACTGTTTTGGCCTTGGGATTTTTTGCGAAGGGTATTATAATCGGCTTCTCTATTGCCGCCCCTGTCGGGCCGATTGGAATATTGTGCATTCGCAGGACCCTTGCCTACGGCCGCGCATCCGGTTTTGTCTCCGGCTTGGGCGCAGCCAGCGCAGACGCTATGTATGCTGCTGTCGCAGGTTTCGGTCTGACTGCCATATCACATTTTCTCATAAGCAATGGTTTGTGGCTGCGCCTGTTTGGTGGAGTATTTCTATTATGCCTGGGGATTAAGATATTTTTAACTAAGCCGGCTCTTATGAGCGCAGATCACAGGCATGAAGGGCTCATCGAAGCGTATTTGTCGACTGTGGTCCTCACTCTCGCAAACCCTATGACGATCCTTTCCTATACAGCCGTGTTCGCAGGGTTGGGGGTCGGAGCGATAGGCCATGGCTTGACCTCTGCGGTTGAGATTGTGTCAGGCACGTTTGTAGGATCGAGCTTATGGTGGCTGACACTGAGCATTGGAGTTGGGTTTGTCAGCAACAGCCTTGATCGCCATATGCTAAAATGGGTAAATCGTGGAGCAGGTGTGATCATTCTGGCTTTCGCTGTACTCATTATGGCGAATGTCAGGCTAGCCTGATTATAAGTCAGAAGGTATATTCCTTTAGCATATAGAAACATTCATTAACATTGCAGGTGTATATTCCACGGCCTTTCAAACTGATAGTGTATAGTAGTTGATTTTTAATTTATGCGATATTCAATCATCTTCGTAATAGTCTTGGTGCTGGTATCCGGTTTTATTGCCTACTTCGGTGACCTGCTTGGCCGGAAGATGGGCAAGAAACGCCTGACTATCTTTCAACTTCGCCCACGTTATACTGCAATTATTGTAACCACCATCACCGGCATGATCATCTCCGCTCTAGTGCTTGCCACGCTGCTTGCCGGCGACAAGAGTTTTAGAGAGGCTTTCACACAGTGGGAAACAGTGACTTCGCAAAACAAGCGCCTTGCAACTGAGAGCAAGACTCTTGAAGTGCGTAACAAAGCTCTCCAGGCGCGCAGCAGGCTGCTCGAAAAAGAAGCAGACAGGCTCCAGAAAGAGGCTGGCAAGGCGCGCAAAGCCGCATCTGAGGCCATGAGAGCAAGAAATGCCGCTGTAGAGGTAGTATCAAGGCTTAAAAAAGAGATAGTAGACCGCAAGATAGAGCTTGATGCTCTCCGCAAAAAGAGCAATGCCGCCCAGCATGAACTGGCAGCTAAAGCTAAACAATTGGATGACGTTCAAAAGCACCTGCAGATCGCCAGAAACAACCTAAAAATCAAACAAACCGAGCTGACAAATGCCCAGGCGCGCCTTGCGACCATAGGCGCTCAGCTCATTGGGACCAGAGCGCAGCTTGCGGAAGTAGAAGAGACAATTAAACGCCAGCAGGCCGAAATCGATGAGCAGCGCAGCACACTCATGGAGCAGCAAAAACGTATTGTAGAACTCGGCAATCGCAACCTGAGCTTCCAGCAAGAGACGATGGAACTCAGGAACTCTGATCTGATCTTTCGTCAGGGTGACGAACTCGGGCGAGGAATCATCTCGCCACGCCAGTCGACACTCGGAATTAAAGGCGATTTGCTCTCACTGCTTGAGACAGTAAGCAGAAAAGCCGAAAAGGCAGGCGCAAAGGTCGGCGATAATGATAGGGCAGTGCAGGTAATATTCCTGCTTGATGCTCAGAACTACATTGGTGAGCGAGAGTGCATGGATATGGCCGCCGGCGCGATTGCGAGCGGAAGGCTCCAGAGTGCGGACGCGCTCGTTCAGATCGTCTGCGCAAAAAACACTGTTGAGGGCGAGCAAGCGCCGGTGGAGCTTCGTCTTTATCTCAACAATCTTGTATACCCGAAAGGCAAGTTTATAACCCGCTCAAAGATCGACGGGCGCCAGTCCGAAGGTCGAATACTTCTGTCTGTGATATCTTTTCTGCAGACTGATGTCAGCCGGTCCGCTCTTAGGGCGGGTATTGTCCCCATATCAAACCCCGATCCTCATTTGACTGCCGGGGCCGACCCTGGAACTCAGGTTGAAGGGTTGATGGCTGTGGTCGGCCAGATCAAGGCAGTGAAGGCTCCGGTCAAACTCGATGTGTACGCCTCGGATGATATCTATGCCGCGGACCCCATAAACATGGACAACATACGCTTTAACGTGACAAAAGCCGACTAGTGCTCATGTAACAAAGACTTGTATTATTAGCGCGCACGGGGTTGCTTCGGTTGCGAAGCGGCCGAAGCCGCCATCGAAGGTGACGACTCGGCTTCGGCCCCGCCGCTTTGCTCTGGAACCGAAGCAACGGTCACATTCGCAAATGTGACAAGTCCCCGTTACGGGAACACTAGTTCGTGTTGTAACCCTCAGCCGTCTTTGCTATAATTGCGGCGGAGGAAGTATGAACCCGCAAGTTTTTGACGAACAAGACAGACAAAAAGCCATAGCCCGCGCATCCGCCACTTTGAAAAGCGAGGGTGAGGCAATACTTAAACTCTGTGGCCGGCTGGACACAGCCTTTGCCGAAGCTGTCGAGCTGATACTCAAGTGCAGAGGCAGGCTGGTAGTGACCGGTATGGGCAAGTCAGGCGCTATAGGCCGCAAGCTCGCCGGAACCTTTTCGAGCACGGGCACTCCGTCTCTTTTCCTGCATCCCGCGGAGGGTATCCACGGTGACCTGGGAATGGTGACACCTGACGATGTCGTGCTGGCGCTGTCCAACAGCGGCGAATCGCAGGAGATAGTGAATATCCTGCCCGCGATAGCTCGCATTGGTGCAAAGTTGATTGCTATGGTCGGCAGAGACGGATCGACACTAGGCACATACGCCAACCTGGTGCTTGATACAAGTGTGGAGTGCGAGGCATGCCCGCTGGGTCTGGCTCCTACCACCAGTACCGCCGTCCAACTGGCTCTGGGCGATGCTCTCGCCCTGGCTGTAATGGAAGCAAGGCACTTTACTCGCGAAGATTACGCGCTCTTCCACCCCGGCGGCGCACTCGGCAGAAAGCTGCTGCTCAGGGTCAGCGACGTTATGCGTACAGGCAGCGCGGTTGCCATCGTCAAGCAGGATACGATTCTCAGAGACACTCTTTTTGCCATCACCAAGGCAGGAGCGGGCGCTGCGCTTGTAGTGGATGCTGACGGCAAGCTGGCCGGCATAATCACTGACGGCGATGTGCGCCGTGCGCTTCTGGTTGATGAGGCTGCGCTCAACAAGCAGGCGGCGGAAGTAATGAGCGCCGGGCCAAGGACGATCTCGCCCGATAAACTCGCCACTGAGGGTCTTCACCTTATGGATACTCCTCCCAGGCAGATCGGTGAGATGCCCGTAATAGTCGACGGCAAGCCAGTAGGCATGCTGATGCTCAAAGACCTTGTCGCGGCAGGAATCGTGTAATGGATGATCGTCTAAAATGCATTAAGCTGCTTGCGATGGATGTGGACGGCACCCTCACTGACGGCGCAATGATCTTTCACGGCGGCGAGCAGATGAAGTCTTTCAGCGTCTATGACGGCCTGGGTATCAGGCTTGCCATGAACTATGGTCTGCGAATTGCCTGGATTACAGGCAACAACACTGAAGCCGTCACCCGCCGAGCCCGCATGCTCGGTGTGGAGGATGTCTATCAGGGCGTGCGCTATAAGTCCAGAGCAATCGATGATATCGCAAACCTTTATTCTCTTGAACGTGATGAGATAGCTTATATGGGCGATGACCTCAATGACCTGCCCGCCTTCGAGCGCGCCGGTTTTTCTATCGCTGTATCGAACGCAGTCGATGAGGTAAAAAACCGCGCGGATATGACCACAAGGCTGCCCGGCGGAAAGGGCGCGGTCCGCGAAGCTATCGAGACAATCCTTAAAGCAGGCGGCAATTGGGGCGATGCGGTGCGCAGCTTTCTTGATGAGATGGCGCTTGAGGAAGACATTAAGAAGGGGCCGGAGGCCGTCGCCTGATGGCGCGCATCACAATCTTCCATACCTCCGACTTGCACAACAAGCTCACTGCCGAGTTGGCCACTCGCCTGCGCGATTTGAAATCCGAAGCACCCGGCAGCATCATGCTCGACTCTGGTGATGCTATATGGTCCGGCAATATATACTGGCGTCCCGGTGGAGAACCTGCTCTGGACCTGATGAACTCAGTGCCATATGATGCCCTTACTATGGGCAACCGAGAGTTCCATTTTATGGGCATAGGCGTCGATTCCAAAACCTCAAGGGCAGATTTTCCAGTCCTGAGCGCCAACATCCGCCCATCCAAGGCCAATCGCTGGCCTAAAATACCGTCTCACATCATTATCGAGCGCTCAGGAGTCCGCATAGCAGTGTTCGGGCTCAGCGTTCCGTGCATCACCGAGAAGATGCTGGTAAAGAAAGTGTCGGACTATTATTTTGTGTCGCCAATCGATGCCGCGGCAGAGATAGTTCCCAACCTGCGCAAAGACGCCGATATAGTTATTGCTCTGACTCACATTGGGATCAAACCTGACCGTGAACTGGCCGGAAGCGTGCCAGGGATCGATATGATCCTTGGCGGCCACACTCATGTCTTAGCCGAGGAGCAGGTAGGCCGGACGTGGATATTTCATCACGGCTTCTACGCCAACTATACCGGCAGAGTGGACATAGATTTCGATTCAGGCCGTATAACCGGTGTTTTCAACGAACTGATACCTCTGGCGAAAGCGTAGGATAGACGTGGAGACATTTTTCGCCTTAATTTTTCTGGTTCTTTTGGTTTTTGCCGCAGTGGGCGCAGGCAGGGTTGCAGGCGGACTGTGGTCACGCAAGTCCGACCCGTCAGGCGAGAGATTTCTTGTAGATATGGCCCTGGGTCTGGGAGTGCTCTCCCTGATTTTCTGTGCAATATCCGCTGCCCAGCTTCTCAACTCACCTCTTCTTATAATCATCTTTGTCGTTTGCGCTTACTTAGGCATATTTTCAATCATCAACAAAAACTATGGCACTCTATCTGAATTTCGTGCTTTCGTTCTTTCGTGTTTTCGCGATAGACAGTTTTCTGGCACGGTATCAATCATCATTCTTGTAATCATAGCAGTTGCCGTGCTGATCCCGGCTCTCGCTCCGCCGTCAATGTCTGACTGGGACTCCCTGGCGTATCACTTGTCCGTTCCTAAGCTCTTTCTGCATCACGGCGGGATGTATTACATCAGCTTTATGTCTCACTCCAACTTTCCTATGCTGATCGAGACTCTGTATACTCTCCCGCTGAAGTTCGACAGTCCTGCCGCGGCAAAGATGATCACGTACCTGACGGCCGTCTTGCTTGTCGCATCGATCATGACACTCGCAAGAAAGCATTTCAACGCAAAAGCAGCGCCGCTTGCAGCGATTGCCTTTGCCGGGATGCCCATAGTTATGTGGCTGGCTGAAACAGCCTATATTGATCTTGCTACGGCTCTCTATACTGTCTTGGCAGTCCATCTGCTGCTCAACTACCTGGATCAGCCGGAAAGGCAGTATCTTATCGGCAGCGCTGTTGCAGCAGGGTTCGCTGCATCCACAAAAATGACGGGCCTGGTCACTATCCCGCTGATTCTGGCATGGCTGCTTACCGACCGTTTCTTCTCGCGCGATCGCAACTCCGGTGTTGTCGGCCTTAAGCAGGGGCTTGTGTTTGTCGTGATTGCGCTGATAGTCTGCTCGCCGTGGTATATCAAGTCTATTATTTACACAGGCAACCCGGTCTATCCGTTCTTTTATTCTATATTCGGCGGCAGGGAATGGAATGCCATGCTTGCGCACAACTATTCGACCCAGCAGTCTCTCTTCGGGATGGGACATAACCTTACTGCTTTCCTGATGCTGCCGTATAATCTGACATTCTATTCAGAGAAATTTTATGACACGCCGGGGCTCTTTGTCGGCCCAATATTTCTTGTTGGGCTGCCGGTTCTGCTGCTTGCAAAGTATCGCAGCCGGAAACTTATTGGCCTGGCGTTCTTTTTCCTGGTTTTTCTGATCACATGGTTTGCACTCACTCATCAGAGCCGCTATCTTGTTCCGGGGTTTGCCATTCTAGCCATCCTGATTGCAGCGCTTTCATACAATGATGAGAGACTGCGAATATCGCGTTTTGCGCTGTGGACGGTCTTTATCTTGACAGCGATCTTCGGCATCTTGACGCTCTACCCGGCTGTAACAAACGCCGTGCCGGTAGTTTTGGGTCGTGAGAGCCGAGATGAATATCTTTCTCGCACACTCGATATATATCCTGCCGATCAATGGATCAATGAAAACCTGCCCGGCAGCGCAAAGATAGCTCTCTTCGGCGACACTCGCGGCTTTTACCTCGACAGGGCGTATGTCTGGGCCGACCCCGGTCACAATTCCGAGTTCACCCGAAACTATGCTTCGTCAGAAGAACTGGTCCGATATCTCAAAAGCCGCGGCGTGACCCATGTTATGATAAACTATCGTTTCTTCCCGAAACGCGGCAAGGGCACACAGGCAATATACGATGCAATAGACAAGGGACTCTTCGAGCAAATTTTTCCGAATGGAGACGGTTTGGGCAGCGCGGCCGTATATGTAATTAGATGAAGCTCAGTGTTATCATACCGGCCTACAACGAGATGGCCACAATTGAAGAAGTCCTCAGGCGTGTCCGCGCGGTGGATATCGATAAGGAGATAATTGTCGCCGACGACTGCTCGACGGACGGCACGCGCGAGTTCCTGCGTTCGCAGCCTGACGTAATACTTGTGGAGAACCCGGCCAACCTCGGCAAAGGCGCATCCATTCGAGCAGCGCTGGAGCACGTCGGCGGTGAGATAGTCCTTATTCAGGACGCCGACCTGGAATATGACCCCAACGATTATCCTAAACTCATTCAGCCGATAATTGACGGCAAGGCCGATCTGGTCTACGGCTCCCGCTTTTTGCAGGGCAAGCCAAAAATGCGGCTCGCTAACTATTACGCAAACAAGCTCTTTGCCTTTATGGCAACAGTCCTCTATAGTGTCAAAGTCACCGACGAAGCCACATGTTATAAGGCGTTCCGCACTGATGTCTTAAAAAGCCTCGATCTCAGGTGCAATCGATTCGAGTTCTGCCCGGAAGTCACCGCGCGCCTTCTGAAACGCCGCTATCGGTTTATCGAAGTCCCGATCTGGTATCAGGCCCGCACACATGCCGAGGGCAAGAAGATTACCTGGCGCGACGGTCTCGAGTGCATATGGGCCCTTATCAAGTATAGATTTATAGCCTGATGTGTTCCGCTCTGTAATTTCCATAAAGTCGAGTCGGCCTATGGCCAATAATGAAATTAGTCATGCGTCTCGCGAGTTTATGGAGGCATTAGTTTTGAGACAAGGCGAAGTCATGCAACTGGAGATACCCAGCTCTCCTGAATACGTCACGATTGTCCGCCATGCCGTAGAAGGCGTCGCCCGGCGAATGCGTTTTGACGCCGACCAGATAGAGGACCTCAAGCTCGCCGTTGGTGAAGCGTGCACCAATGCGGTCAAATACGGCTGCCCTACTGAAGACAATCCCAACGTAGAGGTAAAGTGCGTGATGCTGCCGGACTGCCTTAAGGTCGAAATCAGAAACAACTGCACAGGTCCCGATTGCCCTGTGTTTCCCAGCCGAGTTGATATAAATCGAGAGGGCGGACGAGGACTCTACCTTATGCGCCAGTTGATGGATGAAGTGAACCTCACATGGGAACACGGAATCGCCATTGTCACAATGCTCAAGCGAACCAGCCCAGTGATGATATAAGCGTATTTGGGGCTTTGCCCCAAACCCCATCCAAATTGAATTGTTCACACAATTGCATATTTAGTCGGAGTGAACAATTCAATTTGCCAGAGACTCTGTCTCTTGACTCCGGTGGGAGTCTGAACAGGGCTAACGCATCCTTTGTTGGGGCAGATTTGCAATCTGGCCCCTTTTGGGCAATCTCGGGATCTATGATCCCGCTAAACGCTAAGCCTGCATATAAGCGTTAGGTAGTGGCATCAGAGATGCCATTTGGCCCATTTCGGCGCAGATTTTAAATCTGCCCGAACAAAGTGAAGACATATTGTTCGCCCTGGGAGTCTGAGGGTGAAACCCTCAGATATGCTATAATTTATCTGTTATGCAAAGCTATGATGTTATAGTCATCGGGGCGGGGCATGCGGGCTGTGAGGCTGCGCTGGCTTCCGCCAGGATGGGTCTGGATACACTCCTCGTCACTATCAATATAGAGACAATCGGCCACATGCCGTGCAACTGCAGCGTCGGCGGGCCGGCCAAAGGACATCTCGTTCGCGAGATAGACGCTCTCGGCGGACAGCAGGCTCTTGCGACCGACGCCACCTACACCCACATTCGCATGCTCAACACAGGTAAAGGGCCTGCCGTGCATGCCCTTCGCGCGCAGGTAGACAAACGGCGATATCAGGACTTTATGCGCTCCACCGCAATGCGCCAGCCCCGGCTGGATGTAAAGCAGGCTATGGTCGAAGAGATCATAACCGAGGCAAAACAGGTAATAGGCATACGCACGCAGACGGGTATTGAGTATGGCGCGAAGTGCGTAGTCGTTACTACCGGCACGTTTCTCAAAGGTCTGATTCATATCGGCGAGACGCAGTTTTGCGCAGGCAGGGCGGGAGAGTTCGCTTCCAATAAACTCTCCGACAGCCTCCGTTCGCTCGGGTTTGAACTCGGAAGGCTCAAAACAGGTACCACTCCCAGAATCGATAAGAAGAGCATCGACCTGACCAAATGCGAGAGACAAGACTCCGAACCGGACGCAGGGCCGTTCTCTTTCATGTCCGGTCATATAGAGCGAGAGGGTCTGCTTCCGTGTTATCTCACCTATACCAGCGGCCGGACAAAAGAAATAATCCTGCGCAATCTCAAGCGCTCGGCTATGTACGGCGGGCGAATACACGGTGTAGGGCCCAGATATTGCCCCTCGATAGAAGATAAGATGGTCAAGTTCCCGGATAAAGAGAGGCATCAGGTCTTCCTGGAACAAGAAGGCTGGACCACTGACGAGATATATGTCCAGGGCATGTCCACCAGTCTGCCGGAGGAGATACAGCTCGAGTTTTTGAAGAGCATCCCCGGTCTTGAAGATGTAAAGATGCTGCGGCCCGGTTACGCCATAGAGTATGACTTTGCCCCGCCGACCCAACTGACGCCTTCACTTGAGACAAAGCAGGTTGATGGTCTCTTTTTCGCGGGTCAGATAAACGGCACCTCTGGTTATGAAGAGGCAGCGGCACAGGGTCTTATGGCTGCGATAAATGCCGGACGTAAGATCAAGGGCGAAGAGCCGATTATCATCGGCCGCGACCAGGGTTATATCGGGGTTATGATAGACGACCTGGTGACCAAGGGAGTCAACGACCCCTACAGGCTCCTAACCAGCCGCGCTGAGTACCGACTTTTGCTGCGGCATGATAACGCCGATACTCGACTTACACCCATAGGCCGTGAGGCAGGGCTGGTTGATGACGAGCGGTGGTCTCGTTTTACACATAAGACCCGGCTCATCGGCAAAGAACGCACAAGGTTGGCTCAGACATATGTCAAGCCGTCGGATAAAGATGTGCTGGACTCGCTGGGTCTGGATCTGACCGACCGCGCATGTTCACTGGAAGAGATATTGCGCAGGCCTGAAATCCGCTACTCGGATATCGCCAGGGCAGTCAAGAACGGCGATGTCCCGCCGGATGTGGCGGAGCAGGTGGAACTTGCGGTCAAATACAGCGGTTATATCGAGCGCCAGGAAATGCAGGTGGCTCAGGCGCGGAAGATGGAAGCAAAATCCATCCCCGAGGGCGTCGAATACGATCATATGAAATCGATTTCCCGCGAAGCAAGAGAAAAACTTACCCGCATCAGGCCGACCACATTGGGGCAGGCGTCTCGCATACCCGGCGTGACCCCTGCCGATATTGCAATGCTGGCAGTTTTTTTGGAACAAGTCGGCAGGCGAGATCGTCTCTAAACTGGGAAAAATTAATAGCGAAAACTTAATAGCGGCGCCGAATTAACAGGATTTATAATTTCGGCCGGACATTGGACAAGTCGCATGCAAATGAATTGTGTGCGACTTGTTTCGCAATAGGCCTTTTGCATTGCCGCATGTACTCATGGTTCGGATATACATCCAAATCGCCGAGGCCGAACAGCTCTATTGAACCTTCCCTCTCGATACATTCCTCATCATCTTCCTTGCAGATAATAACAATCGGGGAACTCTCTGACATAAAACTTCTGACCTGGGTCTGGTTTTTAATGTCTATAGGCTTCTTGTCGAGATAATAGAACAACCCCGGTTTCCACAGGTTAAATGCAACGACTTTTACTCCGTTCAAATCGGCAATGCGCTCGGCAATGAGTCTTGTGCTCTTCTGTCGGGAAACTATAGGCATGGCGCAGCATACAAGAACCAGCGTAAAGACAAGCATTCCGACTGTGGTGATCCATGCCGCGTCCGTGACTTTCAACCGGCGGGTCTTTGCTCCAATTAGCGATATAACGAATGCGCCGACAAGGCTGATACCCATAATAGATGCAGACAATATCACAGCCGGGAAGCGCATTACTGCAAAGACGACCAAAGCCGCCATCAGCAGTAATGAAATCGCAAGTCCTGCCCAAATCCCTATTGAGATCGACCTGGCCGACTTCTGCTCTCCCTTTGTCGCTTTTGCAAAAATCACTCCCACCAGTATCGCTGCCGCAGGGAATACCGGGTAGGTGTAGGTGAAGTTTTGAGTCTTTGAGATTGAGAAAAAGACCATCACCACCGCAAACCATGTGATCAAGAGCTTAGCGCCGTTGTTTGCCCGCCAACTTCCAGCAATCGCTTGAGGCAAAAATACGCTCCACGGCAGAAAAAACGCCAGCATTATAGGCACGTTTCGCAAGTACGAATACCACTGGCCTGTCTGGCTCTTATGAAGCGGCTTTGCAAAGCGGGCAAGATTGTTGGTTATTATAAACCCGTCCACAAATGCTCTGCCATGCATCGCATACATCGCGATATACCAGGGCAGCCCTATAACCAGCGCAGTCATAATCCCCAGCGCCGCGTCAGCCGCTCTCAGTTTTTTAAGTGATCCTGTCCACCAGAGATGAACGATAAAAGTCGCCGTCAGCAGCAGCGGCACCACAGGTCCTTTTGTCAGCATTCCGAAACCTGTCGCGCCTCCGCATATCGCGATCCACATCAGACGCGCCCGTCCCGTCGCATCCAGCCATCGCCTGTAGGCATACAACGCCGCCACAAGAAAAAAGACCATTATCGCATCGGTTGCAGCCGCATGTGACATTATTATCTGCATCAGGGACGTGGCCATCACCAGAGACGCAAATATGCCCGCGCGTTTGCCGAAGTCGTATGACGCGAGCGCAAAGACCATCAGCACAATGCCGACAGCGCAGAGTGCGGACGGCAGCCGCAAGGCAAACTCAGAGAGCCCGAAGGTCTTTACTGCGGCGGATGCGAGCCAGTAGTACATTGGCGGCTTGTCGAACCAGAGCTTGCCGGCGTAATGCGGGGTAAGCCAGTCGCCGCCTCTGACCATCTCTTTTACAAATTGCCCGTATATCGGTTCGTCGGGGTCCAGCAGGGGGTTTGCTCCCAACCCTGCAAAATATAGCGCATAAAAGCCGGTTATGATCAATAAAGCGTAGAATGGGATCTTAAATCGGTGCATAGCTTCGGTTGTTCCTTATGGCGGCGAGTGTGTATAATGGGGTATACCCTAGATTCTGATTACTACTCGAATTATCGCATAGACCTTTATACAAGGTCAATAATCAGGGCTAACGCATCTCATAGAATATGCTTCGGATACGATTGTGCCGAAGCAGCCTTGAAAGATGACTAACCTTCGGGGCATTCGCCCGCGAAGTATAAAGCTTGTTTCCCGGATAACTGGACTCTCTTCAATAAAATTGCAAAGAGCGGAGAACCCGGATCACCGGCCCCCTCTCCTGGGGGAGAGGGTTGGGGTGAGGGTGCAACCTCTCGTTTTTCTGTATTATACTTAAGGTTTTTCTAATGCCATTCATAAACATAGACGATCTTCACTCAGGAGCGTATGAACTCGGGATAGAGCTGTCCGATGGCCAGTTGGACCAGTTCGACCGTTTCGCCGCGTTTCTTGTCGAGACCAACAAGCAGTTCAACCTGACCAGAATCACCGACCCGCAAGAGATAGTCACATCTCATTTTCTGGACTCGCTGACATGCCTTGCCGCTCTCAAACCAAAGAAGAACGCTCGTGTGATAGATGTGGGATCAGGCGCTGGTTTTCCCGGCATCCCGATCAAAACAGCCAGGCCGGACCTGCATGTCAGCTTGCTCGACTCGACATTCAAAAAAGTAAAGTTCATCTCCCAGGCCGTCGATCTGCTGGAATTTTCTGACGTTTACCCGGTCCATGGAAGGGCCGAAGATATCTGCAAAGATAAAGACTTCAGAGAAAAATTCGATATAGCCTATGCCCGCGCTCTCTCCGAGCTTGCAATCCTGGCCGAGCTCTGCCTGCCGCTGGTGAAGGTCGGCGGGTATGTGGTGGCTCAAAAGAGCGAAATAATTGACGAAGAGCTCAATCATGCGCGACCAATAATTGGCCAGCTTGGCGGGCGAGTGCAGAGGGTCGAAAAAATCAAAATCCCTCAAACACAGATAACCCGCCATCTTGTGATCATATCAAAAGTGAGACCTACCCCGGAGTCGTTTCCACGCTCATACTCACGTATCGCCAAATCCAAATCAGCCTAGCACCTGCGCGTTTTGCGTATTTCGTATGTTGGGTAACGACAACTGTGACAGAGACGTATATAAAAACAGCCACGGCATTAGTGAGGAAATATCATGCGCAGTTCACGGTTGATAACAGTTATGGCGGCAGTCTTTAGTTTTGGGCTTGCATTGAGTGCGATGGCGCTTCAGACAGGCGAAAAGGCCCCGGATTTCAAACTCAACGACCAGTTCGGCAAGACCTGGGATTTATCCGGTCTCTCAGGTAAGGTTGTAGTAGTAGTTGCGGCAAACAGAGACTCGGGCAGAGCTATGGGGCCATGGGTAGATAACCTAAAAAAGAAATACGGCGACAAAATCCAGCTCCTGGGCCTTATGGATTTGCACACTATCCCGGGCATAGGCCGCGGGATCGCAAAATCCAGGATCAGGAAAGAGACCAGTGACCCGCTGATGCTCGACTTCAATGGTTCGACTGCCAAGGCCTATGATGTGAGCAGCAAAGTCCCTGTGGTTGTGGTGGTGGACTCCAACGCGGTGATAAAAGCGATCCAGAAGAATGAATACAACGCAGACAGGTTCAAGAGCATATCAAATGCTGTTGACTCTGCGCTCAAGTAAGGAATGCTGAATCACTGCTCGCTTGTATCCGGCGATTGCGTTTGATCGTCGGTGTCAGGTGTTAACTCTCTCTGGCGCTTTTCCGAATAAACGGGAAAGCTGAAGCAGGGCGCCATGACATTTATATTGACGCCGTCTCCCGTAATGTTCATGGTATAGCTGTGCATTACTTCATTTTGCTCTGACTCCTCATCGGAACCCAGAATTGCAAATGCATCCGTATTGCGGCGCTTTACGCGAAGTGTGAGACCAGAAATTTGCAGCGGATCAGTTGGGATGGTGACAGGTTCAAACAACTTCGGAAATTGCTGCTTAATCTCCGAGATAATCAGCATCATATCCTCCTCATCATTATCACCACTATCTTCCGTAAGATCGGGATGCTGCTTAGTTATCCAATCTGTTATTTTTACATTCAGTTCCGGGTCCGACATAAGTGCTCTACCGAAAGTCTCCAGATCACTACCGCCTGCCTGCCTGCGTTTCTCATAGGCAACTTTTGCAAACACTTCAGAGGTGAGTTTCGGATCGATTTTAGCCAGAGATACGCCTTGCTCCGACTTTGCCAGAACCTTGTCCCCGGATGAAAGCGAATCATATAACCGCCATAAAGCCATATCGTCGTTTGTAATGCCGAAGTAAAGGCCATTAAAATCTCTGGAACCCAGCACCCATTCATTGAGCTGATCTTGAGTGAAGGTGGCAAGCGGAACTACATCATCCAGATCGAGGCCGTCTTTGCCGAGTTTATACTGCAGTGTTTTCAGCAGCTTTTCAGGCATAAGGTTTACATGCCTGTCGCACCATTCGTCCGCTGAACCGATAAGTACCTTAGTGCTGTCGTCGATCAGCCAGTTAACGTCATACCCAACAAGCCCCAGCATTTTGGCTAAGACCATCTCCTGGCCAAATATACATTCCTCGTCCCCATAATATCCCTTGTTGCTTACAAAATCCTCGCAGATCATCGAGTAGCCCGACGTCTTAGACACTAGCGCCCACATATCAGCGATAGTCGGTTCTTTATTTCCTGACGGCTTTTCAATCTTGAATTTGTCGCCCTTGGCTTCTGATTCTTCATCATATGAGAGTTCTGAAAAACCCTTTGGGCAATCTGACAATGGTTCTTCCGGATATCTCAGTTCTTCCGGTATTGTATTGAAAGCTTTATGCCAGAACATGTGTATGCCATACATTGGCATGTAGAACGACTGCGACAGGTTTCCTTCTACTTTTGCGCTCAGATTTGGATATTTATCACCGGAGAGTTCAATGGCAAGCGAGAGATCTTCCAAGTTCGGTTCCTTAACCTTCCGCTTGGCCAAATAGTCGGCATATTCCGGGTCATCAAGAGCCGCTCTTTCTTGTTCCCGCTGCTGATACTCCCACTGGCTGTGGTACATAGCCTTTAACTGCTCACTAAACGCCGCCGGCGCATCCTTTGTTTTTATAATGAGTGGCTCCCCGGCAAAGACTTTGTCCTTGGTTTGAGCGGGCAGTTGTGCCATCAGTTTTGCAAATTTAACGGCTGAATCCACTTCTGCTTCACTGGGATATGTATAACCATCCGGCTCGGAGGTATGCCTTTCCACACTCTTGCTTAATTCGGATTCAGGCATTTGGCCTAGACGGACCCATTCATCCCATGTCCATTTTTCTTTTGCTACAGCTTGCTCTGTTCTTTTAGCCAGGTATTGCTCAATCTCTTTGCGCCTTGCGGCATCGAGCCACATTCTATATTGCGGCACACCATCTACTGTTGTCGAGCTGAGCAGCAGGTGAGTAACATTCGATATATGGTCGAGCAAAGTGCCCAGAGGCATGTCTTTCACACATACAAACAGCGGCAGGTCGCGCACCTGCCAGTCGTTTGCATTTTTGCCGCTGCGGATTACCACGCCTGTTTCTTTACTGAGCTCTTCCAGAATGGTGTGCAGGCGCTTGTTTGTTGAGGTGTAGGTGATCTTTTGGTCCAACCGCTCGTCGGCTGATTTGGTCGTGGCAGCAGTATGCTTTACCAGGCTGGGGTCGTAAGTAATTTTATCCGCGTATGCGCAGCTTGACAAAACAAACACAAGAAGCATTCCAAGCAAGATAGATTTTCGCATCTGCCACCTCACACGATGAACTACATTGGAAATACTTCGACGTTTATATGGCTAACTCCTGTCGAATCCCTCCAGGCATCATACCTGGAGGTGCAAAGCAAAAATTCAGAGGTTAGGCTAAAGACTTCTTCCTATCCTCCAACTTCTGTTTCTTTTCAGAGAGTTCGGCTACAATCCTCTTCTCTTTCTCGATAATAGCGGCAGGAGCTTTTGAGACGAACCCCTCATTTGCAAGCTTGCCCTGCGACCTGGAAAGGTCCTTTTCTATCGATTTGAGTTCATTATCTATCCTGGCAAGCTCGGCTTTTCGCTCATCATCGCTGAGTTTGGGAACGCTCATGAAGAATGTCCCGAAGTTTGGAACCGTCCCGGCTATATGGCTCTCAAGATCACGAGGAACGTCCGTCAGCTCTATCACCGCACCTGATAGTCTCTCGATAAGGGTCTTTTCATGCTCAGTCAGTTCCTTGCCCGGATATGGCTGAAACGCCATTACAGTCGACTGCCGGATCGGTATATTTTTCGATGACTTCAGATCTCTGGCAGTCCGAGTGCTGTCCATAACGGCATTCATCTGGGCTTCGGCCTCATCGTCGAGCATGCTCGAATCGACCTCGGGATAAGGCGCAAGCATAATGCTCTCGCCCTCATGCGGCAGAGCCTGCCAAATCTCTTCGGTGATAAACGGCATGATCGGGTGCAGCAGCCGCAGGGTTGCTTCCAATACGTGATACAAGATCGACCGGACCTGGCGCTTTTCCTCGTCGCTGCCTCTGAGCCTCGGCTTGGCCAGCTCTATATACCAGTCGCAATACTCGCTCCACAGGAACTCATAGAGAGCGCGGGCGGCTACGTCCATGTTGTATGTCGCCAGGCTGGAGTTGACCGTTTCGACCACACGGTTCAATCGTGAGAGTATCCATCTGTCTTCAAGATGGAGATTTACCTCTCCCCCAGCCCCTCCCCGATGCGGGGAGGGGAGCAGCTCTGCTCCTGTATGAGAGGGTACCTGTTCCCCCTCCGTGTCGGAGGGGGCT
>JBDKUO010000020.1 GCA_039679645.1 Armatimonadota bacterium | reverse complement strand
AAGAAACTCACGAAGTGAGGATTAGCAGGAAAGGGCTTCCCAGAAGTGTAATGACATCTGAGACCTGCCGATAACGCTAATTCTGTTCGATTTTCGATTTTTGAGACACCCTCTCAAATCCCGGACCATCAGTATACTCACGTGCTTGAAATCCCCCGAAAAACTCTTTTCAAAAAAACTGTTGACAACTCTCAGTGAACATGGCATAATATCCCAGTAATCAAACATCCGTTCGCAACCCATAACCCATAACCCATAACAACTCATAACTCACAACGGAGGACAAATCCAATGATCAGCAGGAAAGGAATCGGAGGTCCAAAGACAGAGGAAGGCAAAAAAAGAGTCTCACTCAACGCAATGAAGCATGGCCTCACGGCAGTTTCGCCGCAGGGTCTGGAGACCCTCGCGCAGGATATAGGCGTCACATATGAGCAGGTCCTTGAGGATTTTTGCCGCCACTACAGGCCAAAGGATGCTGTTGAGGAAGTCCTGGTCAAGCGCATTGCGCGGTGCGCGTGGCGTCTGATCATCACCCAGGCAGTCGAGGACCGCTACCTCGAACGCCGCGGCCTGCCCAACAGTATCGGCAAGACCTACGAGCGCATAATCAAGCACGAGCGCCTGAGCGATATTCAGCTCCACAGGGCTATCGCCGCACTCGCCCGCAAGCGTGAACGCGAGCAAAATCAAAACTCACAAAACAAACTCAATCCCGACCCCGTTCCAAGCTCAAATCGACCCCTGCCCAAGCGTGAGTTTGTTTTGCCGGAACCGGTCGATCAGGGCGAACGTAGAGAGCCTGCCTTTCAGTGCCAGGTGCTCCCTCTCCCCCTCGGCGGGAGAGGGCCGGGGTGAGGGGGATACATGTCTTGGCATCCACCAACAGCCATGCCTGCGCGGTGCGCTCTCTCAGTTGTTTTGCTGCTTTTCGTTATAAGCAGGACAAATCTCCGGTATCGGCTAAACGGTATTTTGTGGTAGGCTAGTTGGGAACCATAATCTCGAACCATCATAAGGGGGTTGGGTGAGCATGAGAATTCTCATATTTGTTCTACACACAATAATTACTTTGGCATTCACTTTTCTGCCGATTCTGTTTTCATGGTGGATCAATGTTCTCATATATATTGTGTGGGGCATTCATATCATGATATTCGGGCGCTGCGCACTGACAATAATCGAGTACGGCAAAGACAGCAAAACTACATTCGGCGAAGAACTCCTAAAGAAGCTGCATATCAATATGAAAAAGGAGCATTATTACTTCTTCTCAAAATATATTCAGGCTCCGCTTTGTATTGTGCTCTCACTCATCTGGCAGAAAGCGTTGGGCTTTGCACCCTTGATTTATTGAGGGGCTACTACCGCCCGCCAAGAGCAAGACCGACGCAATACGCTTTTTCAAGAATATCCGGTCTGCCGATTACATCGCCTTTATGAGAGACGCCGTCGGCTGCGATAGTATCTACGAGCTTCACACCAAGGTAATCGAAGCTCAGATCGAACATCTTGAGCATCGGCTCGGCTGCGCGGGGACCCTCTTCTTCATAGGCGGTCACTATAATTGCAGATTTGCCCTCGATCAGTGGCCTGCCCGAAGGATGATTGAACACTACGAAGCGGTCTATAAAAGCCTTCATAATGGCAGTCGGGGCATACCAGTATACGGGAGTAGCGAACACGAGCACGTCGCTGCCGGATATCACGTCGTAAAGCGCGGTCATATCATCATCAACAGCGCACATTTTACCATTTTTCCAGCACATACTGCAGCCTACGCAGCCTCTGACATTGAGCTTTCGCAGGGCGATAGTCTGGGTCTCAATTCCCGCGTCACGAGCGCCGTCAATGACCCTGGATGTGATGATGTCCGTATTGCCGTTCGCGCGCGGGCTGCCGAGAAATGCCGTGAT
Source organism: Armatimonadota bacterium (assembly GCA_039679645.1). Taxonomy (NCBI): domain Bacteria; kingdom Bacillati; phylum Armatimonadota; species Armatimonadota bacterium. The sequence goes on along the minus strand of JBDKUO010000020.1, from coordinate 67,068 downwards.
TTTCACTTGCCTACAGCCCCCACTATCTGCTTGACGTCGCTGATATTGGCGGACGCCAGATATTCCTCGATGCCGTCTATGATCTCCACAGCGGCCATAGGGTTCACGAAGTTGCCTGTGCCGACTGCAACCGCATCCGCCCCGGCAAGCATAAACTCGACCGCGTCCATCTCGTTCATAATCCCGCCCATCCCGATGATCGGGACATCGACAGCCTGCGCCACCTGCCACACCATCCGCAGCGCAATGGGCTTCACCGCTGGGCCCGAAAGCCCGCCGGTGATATTGGCGAGCCTGAACTTCTTTCGCCATGGATCGATTGCAACTCCTAGCAAGGTGTTTATCAGAGAGAGAGCATCACTGCCCGCTTCGACAGCCGCCTTTGCAATTGATACGACATCGGTTACATTGGGCGAGAGCTTGGTTATCAGAGTAAGGTCAGTGACTTCCCGCACGGCTTTGACGACTTCGGCTATGCCTTCAGGGCTGTTTCCAAACGCCAGGCAGCCTTTCTTTACGTTGGGGCAGGAGACGTTCAGCTCCAGGCCGTGGACGCCCTCGGTCTTGCCGAGGACTTCCGATACACGGGCGTATTCATACACACTCTGGCCGACCACGTTCACGATTACCGGCACATCAAACTGCCTTAGAAACGGCAGTTTTTCGTTTACAAAGGCATCGAGACCGTCGTTTTGAAGGCCAATGGCGTTGAGCATACCCGAGGGTGTCTCGACAGTGCGCGGATAATCATTACCCGACCAAGGCTCCAGAGACGTCCCTTTGACTGTGATCGCGCCGAGGCGACCCAGGTCGTAGAAATCGGCCATCTCCTGGCCAAACCCAAATGTGCCCGAGGCGACCGTGACGGGATTTTTCATCTTGATCTTGCCGATATTCACGCTCAGGTCAGGCTTTGTCAGTCCCATATTATGTCCTCCGCGTTGAACACCGGCCCGTCTTTGCAGACTCTCTCACGATGCCAGTTATTGCCGGATGTATCCCCCGGTACCGGTCCTTTGATCTTCTGCACGCAGCCCATGCACACTCCAAGACCGCAGGCCATGTTATTTTCCAGTGAGACCTGGCAGTTCGGCACGCCCGCCTCGTGAGCAATCCTTGCGACCTCGCGCATCATGGCGTTAGGACCGCAGGAGTAGACTCGTATGTGTTGTGAGTTATGAGTTTCGAGTTGTGAGTTGAAGAGTCGGCGCTGCAGGAGTTCGGTCACAAGGCCGTGGTGGCCGTAGGAGCCGTCGTCTGTTGAGACTACAACCTCTACTCCATGCGAGATAAACTCAGCCTCACAGAGCAAAGCATTTTTGCTCCTAGCTCCCGTAAGCACTTTAACGTTTTCGCATCCCCACAGGGCGCAGAGCCTGTCGCTGAGAAAGTGCAGTGGAGCCGCGCCGCACCCGCCTGCCACTATTATGTGCTGTGCGCCGGTCGAGTCTCCCAGGTCGAACCCACGACCCAGAGGCCCCACAACACTGACGTTCTCACCAGCAGCGATCTTGTTCATCAGCGCTGTGCCCCTGCCCACCAGCACATAGAGCAGTGAGAAGAGTCCCTCGTTTGGGTAGACGGCATGCACCGAAAACGGACGCCTCAGCAGAGGATCTGTAGTGGTAGCCGCCACCCGGACATTCACGAACTGCCCCGGCTGGGCCTGCCGCACTATTTCAGGACAGTGCAGCAGCGAGCGGATCACCCCAGGCGATACCTCGCTGTGCGCTATCACTTCACAATTATATATACCTTTCATTGCACCCCCGCTATATAGAGGGATTGAAATCCCTGATATGGGGTCCGGGATAATCCTGGACCATCCGAAATAATGATTTATCTTCTTGGGTGTATCGGGAATTTATTCCCGAAACGAGCAGCACGTATCGGGAACAAGATTCCCGATACACCAACACCAAATCAGATTGCGCCCTCACCCCAACCCTCTCCCCCAGGAGAGGGAGATGGGCGGACTGCTAGTCGCCGAGATCAATCAACGGTTCTTCTTCGCGCTCGGCAGTCATCTGAGACCAGTTCTTGCCGGATTTCACATCCGCCCTCAGCGGGACCCGTAAATCGACGGCATGCTCCATACCCTCGCGGACAAGGCTGCAGACGGTATCAAGTTCACTAGGCGGCACTTCAAGGAGAAGCTCGTCGTGGACCTGTAGGAGCATCTTGCTCGACATGCCGGCCTCTTTCAAGGCGTCATGCACCCGGATCATGGCGATTTTCATGATATCTGCGGCTGTGCCCTGGATAGGCATATTGACCGCTGCGCGCTCGGCAAACTGCCTGATGTTTCTGTTGGAGTTGTTGATATCCTGCATATATCTGCGGCGGCCCATGAGGGTTGTCACATATCCCTTTTCGCGGGCAATAGCTATCGTCTCATCGGTAAAAGTCCGCACACCCGGGAACCTGGCGAAGTAGGTCTCGATAAAGTCGTGAGCCTCTTTGACGGATACTCCCAAGGCCTTTGAGAGAGTAAAATCGGCCATGCCGTAGATCACAGCGAAATTGACCGTCTTGGCTCGCCTGCGCATCTCTGGGCTGACATCATGCGGCTCGACATTAAAGAGCGTGCAGGCGGTGGCGGTGTGGATATCCTCGTTGTTTTCAAATGCCTTGACCAGACCCGCGTCATCGGTCACATGGGCTAATATTCTCAGCTCGATTTGAGAGTAATCGGCTGAGACGAGCAGGTTATCGCCCGCGGCAACAAATGCTTTTCTAATCTGCCTGCCAAGCTCTGTCCTGATCGGAATATTCTGCAGGTTAGGATCACTCGACGAAAGCCGACCAGTAGCTGTGACGGCCTGGTTTAGAGACGTATGAATCCTGCCTGTTCTCGGGTTTATGAGCTTGGGAAGCGAATCTGCATATGTAGACTTGATCTTGGTAAGCTCGCGATAGTGCAATATATCAGCTACTATCGGGTTGTCCGTTGCGAGTTCTTCCAATGCGGACGCGCTGGTAGAGTAGCCTGTCTTGGTCTTCTTCGATGTTTGCAGGCCGAGCTTTTCAAACAGGATCACTTGAAGCTGCTTGGGCGAGCCTATGTTAAACTCTTCGCCCGCCTGGTCGTAAATTCTCTGAGCGACCTCGCGTATATCGACATCAAGAGTGATCGAAAGGTTGCCGAGCTGGCTCACATCGACCGCGACCCCGTTAAGCTCCATCTCAGCAAGGATCGGGGCAAGCGGGAGTTCGACTTTGGTATAGAGGTCCATAAGACCGTCATTTTGCAGGCGCGATTCGATAGGCTCGCGGACACGGTATATGGCCTCGGCCTCGCCGCAGATCAGAGTGGCGTCATCAATCTTATTTTCCTGCTTAGAGGTCACACCAGGCAGTTCAAGTGAGAGCTGCTCAAAGGCGACATCCCCTATCTCAAAGGAGCCTCTGGATGAATCGAGCAGGTATGCGCCGAGCATAGAGTCTAACGTGACGCCCCTGAGCACAACACCTCGCAGGGCAAGAGCTGCATGATTGAGCTTTGAATCGTGACAGAATTTTTTAACCTTATCCGATTCGAGGACTTCCTTAAATGCACTGAGGTCGGCCTGGAACGGACCATCGAAGCCCAACTCAAGTGAGCCGGTCGATTTCTTGGCAGGGTCAATTACCTGAACGTATGCAGTGTCGCCTATGCCCTTGCAGAAGCTGATACCAATTATCTCTGCATCGATCGATTTACCGTTGGCAGTGTGGCACTGCATGGCAAACCCGCCCTCTGATTTGAGCAAATCGATAAGTCTTTTGAGTTCATCTGCTGACTCTATCCGGCTGCATGCTCCCAGTGCGACCCTCTCCTCGGGAGCGGCTTTGCCCTCGGCCATCCCGATCTCGGGCAGGCGCTTGAGCATTGTCTTGAACTCGAGTTTTACGAACAGGTCCCGAAGGGCATCATAGTCAGGTTCGCGCCTGGCGTAATCGTCCAGATCCAGCTTCTCCGGCAGGTCAGTGACTATCGTAGCAAGGTGCTTGGAGAGATGCGCCATTTCTTCATTGGCTTGCAGCGCCTTCTTGGCCTTGCCCTCAGGAAGATCGCCGACATGATTGAGCAGGTTTTCGAGTGTGCCGTATTCCTGAAGCAGGCTCACTGCCGTCTTGTCGCCTATTCCGGGCACACCGGGAATATTGTCCGACGAATCGCCCTTCAAAGCCTTATAATCGACTATCTGATCGGGAGTAAGGCCAAAGCGATCCTTGACTGCATTTGAGTCGTATTCGACAGTATCGGTAACGCCCTTTACTGTAGTCATAACTCTGACGCTCTCGTCGACAAGCTGCAGTGCATCGAGATCGCCTGTGACGATGGTGGTCTCCCAGCCGCGAGCCGTTGCATCTTTGGCCATTGCACCGATGATGTCGTCGGCTTCATAGCCGGGAACCTCAATCACGGGCACATTGAATGCGCGGATCAGCTCACGAGCGACCGGCGACTGCTCAATCAGTGCGTCCGGGGTCGGCTTGCGATGCGCTTTATATTCTTCATACTCCACATGCCTGAAGGTAGGCGTGGGCGTGTCGAAGGCAACGGCTATATAGTCCGGTTTTTCCTCGAAGAGCCTCAGGAGCATCATAGTCAGTGCATAGACGGCATTAGTCGGCTGGCCGCTCGCGGTCGACAGATACCGCATAGCGAAAAACGCGCGGTAGAGCAGGCTGTTGCCGTCAATTACGACCAGTCTCTTCCTATCGGTCATTGTCACCTCGGAGACACCGTGGTTCCCTGATTTCTCAAGATCAGCTCAAGAGCTTTACGCGTGACTGCGCTGTCCAGCTCGGCGGATGCTTTGGACGAATCTCCGCCAAGCAGGCTCTGCAGGAATCCCTTGCGGCCATATTCAACCACTTTGGGCGCGCCTTTAATTCCGCCTGCCTTGGCTGCGGCTCTCACTGTCTCATGCAGGCCGCCAATCTCATCCACCAGTTTGACCTTAAGCGCCTGGTCGCCTGTGAATATGCGCCCGTCGGCTATCTTTTTAACTTGATCGAACGGCAGATTGCGCCCTTTGGAAACTGCCTTTACGAAGTTGATATAAGTCGTGTTTATGATCTCCTGAAGCAGCGCGTGCTCTTCGGGAGTAATAGCCCGGTTGGGTGAGCCGATATCCTTGAACTTGCCGGACTTGATCACCTCGGGGCGATAACCTATCTTCTTATAAAGTTCGCTCATGTCGGCAGTTGACATAATAACGCCTATGCTGCCGGTAACTGAATTTGCGTCCGAATATATCTTGGTGCAGGGCGAGGCAATGTAATATCCGCCTGAAGCGGCGACATCGCCCATCGAGACATACACCACTTTACCCGAATCGCGCACACGATTGATCTCGTTATAGACCTCTTCGGAGCCAGCGGGGCTGCCGCCGGGGCTGTTGATCCTGATTACAATGGCCTTTGCGCCATTGTTTTTTCGAGCCTGCTCAAGCTGCTCTACTATATCTTCAGAACCCGAGACGCTCTCTCCAAAAGGACTGCCGCCGCTTGTGCCCGCTGTTATCACGCCGTTAACCCGTATCAGCGCGACGTGAGAGCCGCGCTCCACTGTAGTGCCTGCCCCGCCGCCTACGATTGCGCCGATGATCCCGATTGTAAATATGAAAAACAGGAACAACACGCCCAACACTATCACAATAGGAATCCAGTATCTGGGTTTGGACTGCGGCTGATATGGGACATACTGCCACGCGCCGGGTGGAGGCGCCTGATAGCCGCCTGGCCCTGGCGCATACTGTCTGTAGCCCGGCTGCGGGCCTGGTTGCCCGGTCGACTGTGAAGGTTGACCGGATTGAGGCTGCTCCGGCTCTTGCGGTCGGTCTTGCATATCGTCACTCATTGTGTGTCTCCTTTAATGGCTGAAAGTGGAGAGCTAAGAGCCCGGAACCACTAACGCTCAGTTATGGCTCAGCGGGAGCCTCGCCCTTCCGGCACGCCTAAAAAGCTGCCCCGCTATAATGCCAACCTTCGGGGCATTCGCCCGCGAAGTATAGAGGTCATTTCCCGAAGAACTGGACACTCCCCGGACTATTGCGATTGACAGCCCTGATTGGAAAAAGTATAATGACTTATCATTTGCCGGAGTGGCGGAATGGCAGACGCAGTGGTCTCAAAAACCACCGAGGGCGACCTCATACCGGTTCGACTCCGGTCTCCGGCACCATGTTTTAGCCGCAGCTAGTATACCCCCAACGACCGTATTCAGGCAAGCTATTCCCAGCGGATGGGGAGCATTTCTGCCGAGTGATCAGTTTCCCGGCGAATGAATTCGCGGCAACGAAAACACAAAGTCCCCCTACGGGGACTCGTATTTCAGTAGATGCAGGCACACCAAGCGTGCTTGGACAAGAATATAATGCTTAAAATTGAAAACCTGACAAAGGTATATCCGAACGGGACTCGGGCACTAAATGAAATATCGCTGGAAGTGCCTGCCGGTCAGTTTGTCGCAATAATCGGATTATCCGGCTCAGGCAAGAGCACGCTGCTTCGCTGCATCAACCGCCTCATCGAACCTACATCGGGCAAAATATCCCTCGACGACATAGAAGTCACTGCCGCAAAAGACCTCAGAGAAATTCGACGGCGGATAGGAATGATATTTCAGCACTTCAACCTCGTAAAACGCTCCAGCGTGCTGACCAATGTCCTAAGCGGCAGGCTGGGATATGCCAACCCCGCGGCAAGTCTGGCGCATATATTCAGCAGTGAGGATATAGCAGACGCAAGAGCCAACCTGGCGCGGGTCGGGCTGCTGGAAAAAGAATCTGAACGGGCAGACTCACTTTCAGGCGGCCAGCAGCAGCGCGTAGGCATTGCGCGTGCTCTGATGCAAAAGCCTGAGCTGATTCTGGCTGATGAGCCCGTTGCCTCACTCGACCCGGCAACCGCGCACACTGTGCTCGATCACCTGGAACAGATGAACAAGCGCGACGGGATGACTGTGCTGTGTAACATTCACTTCCTGAGCCTTGCAAGGAGATACGCCGACCGGGTAGTCGCACTAAAAGCAGGTGAAATAGTCTTTGACGGCCTACCTGATGAGATTGACGATATCAGGTTCAAACAGATCTATGGTGAGGACGCCGAGCAGGTGGAGATATGTTGATGAGCGAGACTAAACCACCCAAAAACCCGATACTCGCTTCTGTGCTGTCTGCTTTGATACCCGGGTTGGGTCAGATATACGCAGGTAAACTGACACGAGGCATCTCGCTTTTTGTCGGGCTTGCCGCACAGGCTGCCCTATTTTACGGAGTGGGTGCGCCGTGGCTTGCCGGATGGATGGCTTTGATATGGCTTTGGAATATATGGGATGCACGCTGCCTGGCGAAGGGAATCGCGGCTTCGGCTGCCGGGCCTGTCATTCTGATATTGCTGCTTAACTTCGTGGCGGCGTGGAAAGTTACCGATATACACGTTCCGTCGCTTCAGCCGGAACAGAGAAGCGTCATCGGCAATATTGTCTCGGGGCTGGGCAACCCGGACTTTGTCTCACGCAAGACCAGGCACCTGAGCGCGACAACCAAGTATATAGTCGTAGGACCGGGCGCGCCGGAGTCGGTGGAGCAGCCTGTGGTAAAAAGCGGCGAGCCGGTGATTACGATAAGCCCCAGCATGGTCAAGAAGGCCGAGTCGATTACTGTTACAGGGAAAAACTTTGCGCCCAACTCAAAAGGCTCACTGATCCTGCTTGGGGCTGATGAGATGCCTGTCGGGGTGTTTCATACCGATCGGAATGGTCGATTCGAGAAGACTTTTGTAAACCCGCGCTATATACCCGGCGACTATTTCGTGCAGGCGCAGATGGATGTGCCGACAGGCGGATGGAGCCTGAGCAGCACCCTCAAAGATGCAGCGCCAAGAATGTTCGAGACTATATATCTCGCGTTCATCGGGACGGCGCTCTCGCTGATCTTTGCGCTGCCGTTGAGCTTTTTGGGAGCGCGCAATTTGATGTCCGGGAATGCATTATTAAAAGCAATTTACGGCATTGTGCGGGGACTTTTCAGTGTGCTGCGGTCTGTAGAGGTGCTGATTATTGCCGTGATTGCAGTCGCGGCTGTGGGGATTGGGCCGTTTGCGGGCGTATTAGCCCTTGCTATCCATGGGATCGGCGCGCTTGGAAAGCTCTACTCGGAGGCTATCGAAAGCATAGAACATGGCCCCATAGAGGCTATCAGATCGACCGGCGCAAGCGACCTTCAAGTGATAGTCTACGCGGTCGTGCCGCAGGTGGTGCCGCAGTTTATTGCTTTCACGCTGTACCGCTGGGACATAAACGTGCGTATGGCGACAGTGATCGGCCTAGTTGGCGGCGGCGGGATCGGATATCAATTGATCCAGTATATGAACCTGCTGCAGTGGCGGCAGGCCGCAACGGCGATATGGCTCATCGCGGGAGTGGTCATGTTGATGGACTACGCTAGCGCAGTGATCAGGGAAAAGATTGTATGAGCTTCGGGAAATCTGCTTATTGAGAGGCCTGGTTCAAAGCGGATTCCCCGGCTCCACTCGGAATGACATAGTTGAAATGCTTTCGCCAAAGCAAAACTTTTGACTTTTTGACCTTCAAACTTTTCGACTCAGCTAAAGCACGGTTATTTTCGCGGTTACGCAGCTTCTACCGGTGCTGTTTTGTTGAACTATATAGTAGTTTTGAACCCCCGGCTGAAACAGCAAAGTGGAATATTGCCTGCCGTTTGCAAGATATATGCTCTCGAAATTGCCGTCCGGGGTCGGGACGCCGTAGAGCAAAAGCGAGCCTGATTTTGTTGATCCTGCAACTCGATATGTGTATTTTCCCGCTCTCGGAAATGCGTTGAATGAAGCAGTCATGGACGGCTCAATCGGCAGGCTTTTAATCACTTTGCCGGAAGCATTGAGGATCTCAACAGCAATAGCGTCCTTGCTGCTCAAATTCCGCCAGACGATTTTATCGCCAAGGTCCGCATCCATGCTGTCGGGTGAAAACGTGCCGTCGGAAAGACATGAGATATCATCGCGCACGACCGGCTTGCTCACCTGCTCCAGGGTGCCGCTGACAATTTTGATTGAGCTTGACGTATCGTTGGTCCAAATGACCCTGTTACCCTTATCGACTGAAATATCGACAGGTGAAGACCTGGTCGAAGATACAGTAATTTCATTACTTCTGTTGGAGTCGCTGGAGTCACTGCCGCTTCCTCCACAGCCGTTCAAACATACAAGCACTGCAATTACAGCAATAAATCTGGTCACTATCGGATACCTCCAAGCTTTGGGATTCGGAAATTGCAACCAAGATAACAACTGCCAACTGCACAGTTTCATCTATAAGGTCTCTACTGTCTTGCTTCTCCGCGCGCGCTCAGCCGCGAAGACGATTAAGTGGCTCTCAAGCGAGATGTCGGGCCCGGATGTGATCCGCGACGGGTCATCCTCGCGTACGGCTGACAAAAAGCTCTTCATCAGACCGAAATCGCCGCCGCCATGGCCCGTAGTGATCTGACCGTCGCCCATATCCAGCTCGACCATGGTCTTCTTCTCGGTCAAAAAATCGGCGTGCTCGATACCCTGATCGATGCACCGAAGAGTGCCCTGATCGCCCATAACGTACGTCTCCCGGCCGCCTGACAAATTAAAAGCAGTCATAGTAAAGCCCGCTGTCTCGCCGCCGCCGAACTCCATGTTGACCACCTGGTGATCGACAACATCATTATCGCATGCAAAGACGCATCGTCCGTAAGGACCGTCCTTGAGAGCAAGCTTTACGGCCTCGGGCGTGCCGCCGCGAGTCACAACGTTCACCGGCCACCTGTCGAAATGGGTGATATCTCTTATATAAATCTTAAATGCCGAATAGGGACACTTTGGCTCGATGCTGCATTCGGCGCAGCGGTCCGATGCGCCCTGCGGCTGATTGGCGCGCGTGAAATACGAAAGGCTGCCGAATGACGACACTGCGGTGCATTTACTGGGTATGAAGTAATTGAGCAGATCGATATCATGGCAGGACTTGGCAAGAAGCATGAACGATGACATCTTCTCATTGCGCCAGTTGCCTCGGACATAGGAGTGAGCCTGATGCCAATAGCCGACCGGTTCGAGCAGTTGGATATTATGCACCTTGCCAATGATGCCGCTGTCGATCATCTCTTTAAGTTTGCGATTGAACGGAGTGTATCTCAAGACATGGCAGACCGCCAGCATAACACCGCTCTTTATTACGGCATCATAGATAATCTTGCAGTCCTCGGGAGTTGGAGCCATGGGCTTTTCGAGCATTAAATGATAGCCCATGCCAGCCAGAGCCACAGCCGGGTCACGATGGTCGGCGTCCTGCGTGCAGATAATGGCGGCCTCGGCGAGTTTCGGTTTGTCCAAAATATCCCGCCAGTCTCTAAAGCGCATGTTCTCGGGAATGTTATAGGTATCGGCATAGTCGTTGCGGACATCATCCCTCGGCTCGCATACCGCAATAATCTCCCCCTCATCAGGGAATGCCTTTACATACTTTGCGTAGGCATTGCCGCGACTGCCGGCGCCTACGACTATAAATGATACCTTTCTCATGATACTTCTCCAAAAAAACTTCTTGTTGAATAGACCTATCTTTTACAGTTTAGCCGTATTGTTCGGCTTTTTCAATGGTAGACCGGGATTTGCGTCAATTGTGAGGAGCCAGAGATGTGATGATTCAAACCGCCGTCATCTGGAAAAAACCACACCGTTGCATACAGCCAATACTCAATGCCTGCAGGTATATTGAACAAAAAGAAGGAACTGCAGCTCGTATCGAGCAAACAAAAACAAAGAACAAACATTGCTTGATTGGAGTAAGCCTTCAGATGAACTCACTGGATAAACTGATACAACCGGGCGCTCTTATGCGCCCTGCGCCGTTTTGGAGCTGGAACGATAAGCTTGATGAGCAGGAACTCAGGCGGCAGATTCGCGAAATGGCTCAAAAAGGCTGGGGAAGCTTTTTTATGCACTCTCGGGTCGGGCTTGTGACCGGATATCTGTCGGACGAATGGTTTGAACTGATAAACGCCTGCGCTGACGAAGCCGAAAAGACCGGCACATACGCATGGCTCTATGATGAAGACAAGTGGCCGTCGGGATTTGCAGGCGGAGAAGTGCCCGAAAAGGATGCAGCGTATCGATCACGCGCCCTTGTGTTCGTCAAAAAGGGCGGCGCCACAGAAAATGATGAGCTTCTCTGCTCCGTGACATACAAAGGTGCAGAGTATGATATATGCAAGCGCGTGCAGCCTCTTGGTGACTTGTGGTTCAACGGGGCAAGCTATGTGGATTTGATGAGCCCGGACGCCGTCAGAGAGTTCATCAACTGCACGCACGAAAGATATAAACAGCACTGCAGCAGGCACTTCGGCAAGACAATACCGGGCATCTTCACGGACGAACCATGCTATCTGGCTCAGCACAGGTATGACGTGCCTGTGGTGCCGTGGTCCGATTTTCTGCCGGATTTCTTTAAGCAGCTCAAAGGGTATGACCTGACAGACAAGCTGCCGCAGCTCTTTGTCGACATTGAAGACTACCGCAAGGTGCGCTTCGACTTCTACGATGCGGCAACAGAACTCTTCAAGCGATCTTTTACAAAGCAGTACTATGACTGGTGCAGTGAAAACAACATGATTATGACCGGCCACTTCATGGCGGAAGACGGGTTGGTATACCAGACACAGTGGTCGGGCGATGTGATGACTCATTATGAGTTTATGCATTGGCCGGGGATAGACAAACTCTCGCGCGTAACATGGCCGAGCCAACTGCTGACGGTCAAGCAGGTCACATCAGCCGCCGATCAACTCGGTAAAGAACGCTCCTTCTGTGAAGTGTTCGGATGCGTAGGCGGGCAGGTCAGTTTCTTCCACCGCAAGTGGATCGGTGACTGGCAGGCGGCACTGGGAATAAGTTTCGTCAATCATCATCTATCGCTCTACTCGATGCGCGGCGAGCGAAAGCGCGACTTCCCGGCTAACCTCTATTACCAGCAGCCGTGGTGGAACGATGAGAAGGAGTTCGCAGATTATGAAGCCCGGGTATGCGCGGCGGTCTCTGAAGGCGAGCGAATGGTGGACGTGCTGTTGATCCAGCCTCTGGCTAGTGTGTGGAGCGAATATTCACCGCTGCATAAATCGGCATCCGAAGCGCCGGAGCGGTTATATGATGAAGCATTCACCGATATATCCTCCAAGCTTATGGCCGAAAAGCTCGACTTCCACTTTGGGAATGAAAACCTGATGGCTAAATATGCATCTGTAGAAGGCAAGACCTTTAAGATAGGTAAGCATTCGTATAGCTGCGTGGTTGTTCCACCTGCATGCAACATCAAATCGCATACGTTTGATCTGCTCAAGCAATACGCGGCAAACGGCGGCAAACTCATATTCACCGGCTCGCTGCCGACTATGATCGACGGAATTGGAACGGCTGTGGATATTGCCGATTGCACGGTTGCATTTGATGTGGATGAGGCTGTAAAAGAAGTATCCAAGGCATTCCCGGACAGGATAAAGGTCACGGACAAATACACCGGAGAGAACGCCGGAGCAGTATTTATCCACTCTCGGAAGGTCGGCGGATCGACTCGTCACCTTATCGTGAACACTGACGAGCAGCGGCCTATACGCTCGACAATCAACATGCCCGGCAATCAGCCAACGGCAATTTTCGACCTGTACGATGGATCGTTTTACAAGCTGGAAGCAAAAGACGGCGTGATAGACGTCAACTTCGCTCCCGCTGGAAGCATATTGATAATCTGTGGCGAAGAGGCTAAAGAGGCGACCAAGAGCGCTCCCGCAGTGCTGGGATCGGGTGTATGCCTTACCGACTTCACACAGAGCATGCCGGAGGCAGTGATCAGCAAGTTTGACTGTCGGGTTCTGGAGGATAATGTGCTGCTGCTCAATGACTTAACTCTCGAACTGGACGGGAAAGTGGCATACGAAGGCCCTGTGTGCGGCTCATGGCATGACTATTATTACAAAGCCGACAACGGCACTGCGTTTAAGGCCACATACAAGTTCATCTCGGAGTGTGAAGTCGAAAACGCAGTTGCGGCAATAGAAGTCGCTGAAAACCTCGACTCGATCACATTCAACGGCCTGCCGGTAAAGGCTCTCAAAGAGCGCGGCGAGCTGGGAGCATTCGACCCCGCAAAGAGCTGGAAAGACATCAACTTCACAAAAGTGCCTCTGCCCGTCATTAAGAAGGGAACAAACACGCTCGTCATTGAAGGGATAAAGATCAACAACATCACAGGGATAGGTTTCCACGAAAGGGTGCCGAACTGGCAGGAACATCAGCCGACTGAAGCGGAAGAAGTCTATCTGACAGGTAAATTCTCTCTTTCGCCGATATCTGACGGTCAATATGTGATCACAGAGTTCAAACAGCCCGCCGGCAAGAACCTGACAGATGAAGGCTTCCCGTTCTATTGCGGACGCGCATTGCTCTCATCCGAGTTTGAGCTCTCTGAAAAACCCGCAGGAAGGCTTTATCTGAAGCTCAACCGGGCTAATCTGGCGTCGGCTGTGGTCAAAGTCAACGGCAAAGAGTGCGGAACCTTGAGATGGAAGCCGTTTGCACTGGATATCACAGACACTGTGAAATCCGGCAAAAACACATTGGAACTGGATATTGCGACGACTCTGGTCAACTGCTTCGGCCCGAACCGCAGGACCGGCATCAAAGAGGATACCGGGATCGGCCCCGGCAGCTTTATTGAGATGTCCAAGTTCAAGCGCGGCTACGAACTCTTCGAGTTTGGTCTGGAGAGTGTGTCAATATTCAAAAACAGGTAATAGGTAACAGGTAATAGAATAAGGCGGCAGGCAACAGGGATCAAAGCTGTTGCCTGTCGCCTTATTTGTGGGTATGATAACGGCAGAGGTGTTTATCATGTCTACAACCCATTATTCAGTTCTTGCCGCTGGAATCGCGCTTATAATATTCGTGCTATGGTTCTTCTTCGGCGGCAAGAAAGAGTCGATACAGACTAAAGAAGAGATGCCGGAGAGTGTCGAATCCGACTTCGCTATTACCGGCATCCACTGCCCGAGCTGCATGCTCTCTATACAGAAAGTGCTCTCACGCACCGAAGGCGTCTCAGATGTAAGCACCAACTTCGAATCGGCGCGGGCGACGGTCACATATGACCCGCATGCGCTCACGGTCAAGGATATCTCATCGAAAGTCGACAAACTCGGGTATACGGCGACACCTATTACCGAAGAGCGGGAGATGACCGAAGAGTCCGCACCGGACATGGAGACCGAGGTCAGGGACGTCCGCATGAGGCTGATCGTCTCGGTGTCGCTTACCCTGCCCGTCCTGATAATATCCATGGTGCTGCCGGTCTTCTTCGGTATGAAGATCGCCATGCCCCCCTCGCCGCTGGTATATGTTCAGTTTGTTCTCACGTCTATTGTGCTCTTTTACGCGGGATGGCGGATATACAAGAGCGCAATCGGAGCCATAACCAACCGCGCGAGCGATATGAACGTGCTGATAGCTGTGGGCACCTTTGCAGCATATATCTACAGCGCATTTGCAACTATTGCGCCTGGGCTGTTCTTAAGATACGGGGTCGAGCCGCATGTGTATTACGAGACTGTGGCGGTGATTATAACCCTGATCCTCACAGGTAAATTCCTGGAAGCGCGTGCGCGCAGCCACACATCAGACGCAATCCGCAAGCTCCTGAGTCTGCAGGCAAAGACTGCGCGAGTTATACGTGACGGCCAAGAGTTCGATATACCCATTGAAGAGGTGAGCGTGGGTGAAAAGATTATCGTGCGACCCGGCGAGAAAATACCTGTAGATGGGGTCATAACCGATGGATCGTCAGCAATTGATGAATCGATGATCACAGGTGAGAGCGTGCCTGTCGATAAGCAGCCCGGCGATGAAGTGATCGGCGCGACAATCAACAAGACGGGCAGCTTCACGTTCGAGGCGACAAAGATCGGCAGGGACACGATGCTCTCGCAGATAGTCAAAATGGTGAGGCAGACTCAAGCGACAAAAGCTCCCATACAAAAACTCGCGGATATGGTGGCGGGGATATTCGTGCCGGTGGTTATCTGCATTGCAATTGCGGCGTTTATGGTCTGGTTTATATTCGGACCCGCGCCGTCGATCACATTTGCGCTGATATCGTTTGTATCTGTGCTGATTATCGCCTGCCCATGCGCTCTAGGGCTTGCAACGCCTACCGCTGTAGCTGTCGGAACGGGCAAAGGAGCGGAAAACGGAATATTGATCCGAAGCGCCGAGGCTCTTGAGACGGCAAGAAAGCTCACCGCTGTCGTTCTGGACAAAACAGGCACGATCACACGCGGGGAGCCGTCGCTGACTGACGTAATTCCAATCACATGCATTGACAGGGATCAGCTACTGACGATAGCTGCTTCAGCCGAGAAGGCAAGTGAGCACCCTATAGCCGGAGCAATTGTGAAGGGCGCACAATCACAGAAATTGCAGATATCCTCACCCACCCGATTCGAAGCATTTCCAGGTGGAGGAATCAGGGCGACAGTCGACTCAAAGAATATCCTGATCGGCACGAGTAAGCTGATGGGTGAGAACAACATCAATACCTCGGCGCTGGATGAGTCCGCCCAGGAGCTTGGTTCACACGGCAAAACGGTTATGTATGTGGCAGTGGACGGCGAATGCGCAGGGCTGCTTGCTGTGGCAGATACCGTTAAGCCCGAATCTATACCGGCTATCGCACGATTGAAGCGGCTGGGGCTTAAGGTCGTGATGATTACCGGAGACAACAAGCAGACAGCAAATGCTGTCGCGTCGGAAGTCGGGGTTGATGAAGTTATGGCAGAGGTTTTGCCGGGTGACAAGTCTGCTGCAGTTAAAGAAATTCAGCGTACTGGTGGGACTGTCGCGATGGTGGGGGATGGAATAAACGACTCACCCGCCCTTGCTCAGGCTGATCTTGGAATAGCAATAGGCAGCGGGACAGACATCGCTATCGAATCATCTGACATCACCCTGATCAGCGGAGACCTGAACGGTGTCGCTACAGCAATCGAACTCTCTTGCGCTACCATGGCCAATATCAAGAAAAATCTCTTCTTCGCATTTATCTACAACACTCTCGGAATACCGATTGCAGCGGGCGCACTCTACCCCGCGCTCGGCATTCTGCTAAACCCTATGATAGCCTCTGTTGCTATGGCTGCGAGTTCGCTGTCGGTGGTCAGTAATGCTCTGAGATTGAGAAAGTTTGTGGCAAGGCACTGAGCATTTCCTATATGACAGTCTATATTGAATAGACTACAAAGCACGGGAACAAAACAATGAAGAACATCAGCCACGATGAGTTGGACAAGCAATTAGATGAAGATGGTAACCTCGACGAAGCGATAGACGAGCTTCAAGCCGCTGTTACATTAAAGCCTGATGACGTCCAGATATTGGACAGCCTCGGCTATGCTCTGTATCTTGTAGATAGAGCTGAAGAGGCTGAAAATGTATACCGCAAGGCATTGTCGGTTGAGCCTGATAACCCACATTTGAATCAGGGTCTTGGATATATTTTGGAATGGCAATGTCGGCATGAAGAAGCTGCGTCTGCCATTAAGGAAGCCATTCGGATCGACCCAGAAAATCCAGACTATTGGTTCCTGCTCGGTTATATTCTCGAGGACCTTGAGAGATATGATGAGGCAATTGACGCGCTTAATGAAGCCATACGAATTGATCCTGAATATGCAGATGCACATTACAATCTCGGGCTTCTTTACTCGAAACTGGAACGCCTGGTTGATGCTGAGAAAGAATACCAAGAAGCAATTAGGATCGATCCGGAATATGCAGATGCACATTATAATCTTGGGTCTCTTTATTTGAAAATGAAACGCACGAGTGATGCTGAGAAGGAATTTCAGGGAGCTGTCCGACTTGACCCGGAAGATAAAGATAACTGGGATGTGCTAGGCTGGACCCTTGCCGATCTTGGCAAATATGAAGAGGCAATAGCAGCATATAAAAAGGCGCTTGCAATTATGCCGGAGAACTCTGACACTCACTGGAGGTTGGGCGACGCGCTCGATGAACTCGGTCGATATGAAGAGGCAGTCTCGGCTTATCGTGAGGCAATTCGCCTGAAGCCTGAAGAAGCTGAGTATATGCTTTGGAACAGCCTTGGTTTTTCACTCAAACATTGCGGTAAAATAGAAGAGGCAATAGCAGCATGTCTTCATTCTATCAGCCTCAATGCAGAATGCGCCGATTCACATTACTTCTTAGCACAAACACTGCAAGAATTGAACAGACTTGGCGAAGCAGAATCCGAATCACGCGAGGCAATTCGCCTTGAACCTCAAGACCCGGATATGTATTATCAGCTTGGTTTGGTGCTCGAAGACACTGACCGTCATGAAGAATGTGCACAGGTATTCAAAGAAGCTATTCGCCTTAACCCCAATGATTATGGCCCTCATTACAGACTTGCCTGGGCTTATGAAAGACTACGCAAGCTCAATGAGGCATCTGCAGAATATCGCGAGGCGGCACGTATCAAGCCTGAGAACTGGTGGCCTTATTACAACCTCGCAAATGTAGTTCGCGATCAAGAGAAGTATGAAGAAGCAATTGCGCTTTATAAAAAAGCACTGGAAATTAACCCGGAGGAAGATACTGTCTACTTCAATCTAGGATACTGCTATTCTAGACTCGGGAAGCTGGAGCTTGCCGACCAGGCCTATCGCGAAGGACTTCGCCTGAATCCGAATGATGCTGACGCGCACGATGAACTTGGGGATATTCTCCAGCGCCTTGGTCGGTCAGAAGAAGCTGTTGAGGAATTCCGTGAAGCAGAGCGCCTGGGAGCTAATGATGTATGACCGTAAAAAGGCCCCGGGCTTTGTTCTCTCCAGGGCCAGATAGGATAAAAAAACAGAAATGTATGTGCTTTAGAGAATCAAGAGGTCGAGCCGGGAATCAATCCCTTGTTTGCCTTCTTGCCCTGCTTGTCACGGCGCTTCTCTTTAATGTCCTTCTTCGGCGCTTTCACATCTTTCTTTGGAGATTTGTCACCCATTGCAAGGATACTCCTTTCAGATGGCAGCCAACACACTCATGGATTCAGCATTTGGCCTAGTCCATTCTTTCGGGATTTCGCCCAAACTTCTATAAATTTTAGCCATCTATTTTACATACATACTAGGCTCTTCTTGGCCTGACGTCAAGCGAGTGTGGCTAAATATCACCGCGCCTTTCGATGGAGATAAAGATGCAGGCATAAATAAGCAAAAGGGCCGGAACTCGCCTCATATTCCGGCCCTCTCTGGTTCGCTGCCGACCTGTATCCGTCAAAAATTATGCAGCAACTCTTCGCAACCAATACTCCACGTAGGGCATCACATCCACAACGTCATCCGTAAACTCCGGGCACTCGCTTATTGCCGACTGGCTCACAGGCACAACAACCGCGCCCGCCGTGAGGTCCAGATACATCCCTTCAACTGGAATCAGAGCAGTCTTGCCCGATGCATGACTTGTCACTGCGGCAAATATGATCTGGCCGGTACCGACATCGGCCAGAAGGTCCGATACTTTGCCGAACTCCACGCCATCCGCATCCAGTACTCGCCAACCCATCGCGTCGGGCTGGCCGTCTGCCAATTGATATGTAACACGGCTTAGTCTGACCAGGCCGCCTTTTTCTTCCTCTTCGGGAAAGTCAGGATAATACTCCATCGCCTTTACCCTCGCCCAACTGTAATCTTGACGGGACGGATTCGCCCGACATAATTTGGTTACCCTATACTCCCGAAAACGACACTAAATGTGATATAATTCCGCATAATCCAAACCGAGGTGGCATATGCTTAATTTGCACAAACGCATCAGAATTCTTACTCTTCTTGGTGTTATTCTCTCGCTTTGCATACAAATATCCGTCTTTGGGGCAGATAAGCCTAATTACCTTGCCCTGACCATACTTCATACAAATGATATACACGGTCATCTCTTTCCATTCGACTACAATGCCCTCGGCAAACCTGAAACCAATGTAGGCGGCGCGGCGCGCAGAGCTGCAATGATCAGAACAATTAAAAGCGAATCCACAAATCCGGTGATCGTGATGGATGCGGGAGACGTGTTCACGCGTGGGCCTCTGCAGGACCTTGAAGGCAAGCCCGATTTCGATGTTATGAACGCTGTGCCGTATGACATAATGACACTGGGCAACAACGAGTTCAAAGGAGACAGCTACATAAACAATCCCAGCCCTCTAGGTCTGG
Organism: Armatimonadota bacterium; assembly: GCA_039679645.1. Taxonomy (NCBI): domain Bacteria; kingdom Bacillati; phylum Armatimonadota; species Armatimonadota bacterium. Next base: position 47,773 of record JBDKUO010000020.1, on the reverse strand, counting down.
ATATATTGCGTGAAAGGATCAAACAAGCAGAATTTAGCGTAATCTCAGCAAATGTAATAGAAAAATCGACAGGGAGCACGCTGGTAGCGCCTTGTCATATCTTTGAAGCGGGCGGAATAAAAATAGGGGTGTTTGGGCTCACTGCCCCAAGGGTTGCCGGTTATCCACAGGCAGTAGCGCTACAGCTTAACGATCCAATAGCCACAGCAAAAAAAATGGTGGCGGAGCTGTCCGACAAATGCGACTTCATTATAGCATTGACCCATATCGGATATGATTCCGATCTCGCGCTGGCAAGCTCTGTGCCGGGAATAGATGTAATTATTGGAGGCGATTCTCACACATGGCTGGATAAACCGACTCTTGTGAAGAATGATAATGCTAGTGAAACAGCCTGCTGGGTAGGCGGAACAATCATCTGTCAGGATGGGGAATGGGGAAAGGCCCTGGGCAAACTGGACTTGTATCTGCACAAGGAGAGCGATGGGCGTTATCTAGTGATGAGTTATAAAGATCAAGTGATCGATATAGACTCATCGATTCAGCCTGCGCAAGACGTTGAGATCATACTCGAGAACTACACAAAGCCGTATATGGTCAAGATCGGTACACTTGATAAGGATGTCACTTTATCAAATGCCCCGGCATGGGTCGCCGAAAGGCTTCGAGAAGCGACAAAGTCGGACATAGGCTTCCGGCCATATGACGGAGTTGAGAGCGGACTTGCAACAGGACCTGTCACCGAGCTTGATCTGCGAAAAATGGTCCCGTGGAATAACAAAGTAGTGGTTGTAAAGGCAACGGGCGCTCAGATTAATAAACTTGTGCTGCAGCCGAATGCTGCTGTTGTAGGAGCCGAGATACGCGACGGTCAGCTATATGTTGGTAACAATAAGGCAGAGCCTGCATCATACTATACAATTGCAAGCGAAGACTACTATGCCATAACAAGCCCTGCGCTTTCCGACGCGCAGATCACTAAAACGGACTTGAGCACGAGAGATATCTTGCGCTCGTATGTGGCTCGACACGATCAATCTAATAATAATACTTTACCGGCTGCCGCTGTGCGAGAGCCGGTGATTTCTATGGCCGGGACAATCGCACCTTAATTTTGTGTTAAATGGTGCCTTGCGACTAAAGTCACTGCTACAAATACACAAAGTCGGCCTTCGCCGACTGAAACCTCAGTGCCCGCAGGGACACTTTGTGCAGTTTTTAGCTGCGGTTTTAACCGCAGAGGCCAAAACAAGGTAAATGGCATTTTGATTCGTTCGCTCTGTTTCAAGCCCGGGTGATATAATACCGATATGAAAACAAGGACTGAGCATGACCTGCTGGGCGCGATGGAAGTGCCAGCGGATGCGTATTACGGCATCCACACTCTCCGCGCTCATGAAAACTTTAATCTCTCGGGGATCAGGCTCCACCCGGAGCTTATTCGTGCGCTCGCTGATGTTAAGAAAGCCTGCGCTCTGGCTAATCTGCGCACAGGACACCTGGACCGGCATATAGCCGACGCAATAGCCGGAGCTTGCGATGAAATAGCGTCGGGCAGGCTGCACGATCAGTTCATAACCGATGTATTTCAGGGCGGCGCCGGAACATCGGCCAATATGAACGCCAATGAGGTAATCGCTAACCGCTCAATTGAAATCCTTGGCGGCAAAAAGGGCGATTACAGCATCGTCCACCCGCTCGATCATGTGAACCTGGCTCAGGCCACAAATGATGTTTTCCCGACGGCTGTCAAACTCGCCGCTATACGCCTTCTTATTCCTACGAGCAAGGCTGCATCCGAACTCCAGCGCGCGCTTCAGGAGAAAGAAAACGATTTCGCTGCTGTGCTCAAGACCGGCAGAACTGAAATGCAGGACGCTGTGCCGATTACTCTCGGCCAGGAGTTTGCGGCATGGGCGCAGGCCGTCCAGCGCGACTGGTGGCGGCTGTATAAAGTCGAAGAACGCCTCAGGCAGGTAAACCTTGGCGGAACGGCAATAGGGACAGGTCTTAATGCAGATCAGAAATATGTCTATATAGTTGTAGATATCCTGCGTGAGATCACGAATGTCCCTCTGGCTCGGGCTGAGAATATGATAGACGTCACTCAAAATGCGGATGTATATGTCGAGGTATCGGGACTTATTAAGGCGGCTGCCGTAAACCTTGCCAAGATCGCATCAGACCTGCGCATATTAAGCTCCGGGCCAAAAGCCGGGATCGGCGAAATCAAGCTGCCACCGCTGCAGGCAGGAAGCTCGATTATGCCGGGTAAGGTAAACCCCGTTGCAACTGAGGCCGTGAGCCAGGCTGCGTTCCAGATAATGGCAAACGATCATGCAATTACAATCGCGGCGATGAGCGGGCAGCTTGAGCTCAATGCGTTTCTGCCTATGCTATCGCATAACCTATTCCAATCGCTCCAACTGCTTCAGAACTCAGCGCTGCTGCTGGCGGATAAGTGTGTCAGGGGAATAGAGGCTAATTCCGACCGCTGCCGCATGCTCGTCGAAGGCAGCTTTGCTATGCTCACTGCTTTAAGCCCACACATAGGCTACGAAGCAGCGTCCGAACTTGCTACTGAAGCGGACAAAACCGGCAGGACTATCCGCGAGGTCGCTCTCGAGAAGAAGCTCTTTACCAGGGAACAACTGGACACAATTCTGTCGTCTGTGGAAATGACTAAACCTGGAATAGCAGGGGCTAAAGCTTTTAAGCCAAAGGCCACGGGCAAATAAACAGCTTTACTCGTGGTTAACGGGTATGATTTTCGGCTCTACAACATCCTTGTTGTCTTCTGCTCTAAACTCCACAGTAAAGCCCTTGAACCTGAACCTGGCGACGTTGTGTGGACCGAGATATGGCTTTAGTGATGTCGATACGACCGGGTCAGTAAAGGAGTCCACAATCACCCACTTGCCTTGAAGCGAGCCGGATGTGTGGGCATTATACAGTGAGCGTGAGATTATGCAGGTTGCGCCATTCTTCACTCTCACAGCAATATCATTGAACGTTTGATCGGATAAAGCATGGCCGCATACGATGAAACACTCGACGCTGTCGAGGACAGGACCTGTCACAAGATGGTCGAAGACCGCTACGCTGTCTATCGGCACGAAAAACGGCCATGGATATTCGGGATACACATTATGATTGTTGATCGAAATAGCTCCGGGGCGGGCAACCCCGTGAGTTAAAATCGGCCATACCTGCAGCCACTCGGCGCTGACATCGTCCATCGGATGATCGGGGTTTCCAAGCAGACGATCACGATACATTGTTCCGCGCTGGCCCCAGGCTCCGTCCGGCAGTCGGATAATTGCGACACGCGGCCTGTAATCCCGCCAGGAATAGCTCCTGGGGTGCTCAGGAACATATCTCTTATAGAAATCCTGGACAACTTTTCCGTGATTTGTCAGCTTATATGAGCCGTCATCTTCCCATGAAATCAATGAGCCCGTCGGTGAAGCAAGCGGATGACGTTTGCCTGGCCTGCCGGGATAATCCAAGTTCTCGACATACAAAGCTTCAGCTCCGAGCCAGTAGCCCATCATAAGAGCCGACTTCAGCGCCTGCGGAGAATGGCCGGGATAGCAGCTTTTGCACCAAAGATCCGGTGAAACCCACCAATCCGCATCCGAATTCTTGTACTCAAGTGCAGCCCCAAGAGAAATAGACATCACAACTGAACTCAGGTTTTCTTTAAGAATCTTTGGAGTGATGGTCCAGCCTGCGCGAGCGAAAATATGGAACATATCCGGCCATACGTCCTCCGTCGAGAGCGTCAGCCGATCCTTATAATGGATTCGCTTTAGCTGTTTGCACTTTTCGACCAGGAGATTGTATGAGGTAATAAGGTCCTTGCCTTTTGTATCAACCAAAAATGGAGCATCAAATCTCTGTTTATCATCAGTGTGGACAAACATGTTGCCGGTCAGCTGCATGTGCTCGCACTCGTCATAAGTGACGCCGAGCAGCGCAGCCTGCCCAGCCTTTTGCGGCGGCAGGATAGGATCAAGCCAGGACATGCGAAGGTCCCAGCGGTGCGTGCCGTCCGGATGCGTAAACTCGTTGACTCCCGGGGCGATCTCGGCGGACTTGACGAAGTTGGGGATCTCATTGTTGAGCATATACTTCAGGCCGCATTCGCGCATTGACTCGTCAATTGCCTGAACACGACGAGCCATGTTCCCATCGCCGCTAGTTGGGAAAAGGTGGTAGACCATAAAATTAACCCCGAGATCGGCAAGAGCACTTTTGACAAGCGCAGAACCGTCACCGAACGGGTTGCCGGTCTTGCTTGCCAACCATTCGCTTCCCGCATTGTCGACGCCCAATAGAATTGGCTGCCGCGCCGGTTGGGCTAAGGTTGTCGCTGTGCAGGCAAATATGAGTATGCATAAGAGCAGTAATATACTTTGCTTCATTTTCTTCTGTTGTTTCCGACTATCGTCCTGCAGATTCGATTTACTTATAGGTTTTCGGTAACTATCTCGGAAATTCCTGTCTCGTCTGTCGAGATGACAAATCAGGAATTGTGGGAGCTAAAACAGCAAAAAGCCCCCGCGGGAGAGAGATGCGGGGGCTTTACGGCAGCGCCTACTTAATGCTTGCCAGGACGCTGCACATCTTAATAGCTGCCTGGCGAAGATGAACCATCTGGTGGTGGTCCGCCGGGGCCACCGGGGCCATCAGGTTTGCCGGAAAATGTGGTCGCCGACTGGAGCGACGTGATCTGATCGGAAGTCAAAATGCCTCTGACCTTTGCCCACACACTTATGCTTTCACTGACAACAGCAGCTTCCGCTTTCTCAGCCTTGGCTGCCGCTGCCGCTACAGCATCGGCATCGTATGTGGAGGCAAAGATAGCCTCGCGAAGGGCTTTGGATGCCGCGGCGGACGTCTTCGTAAGAGACTGGATGGTCGAATCACCGTCCGTTAAAATGGTCTTCAGGCTTTCCGCTTGGTCAGTCGTGAGACTGAGCTTATCAGTGAGCCGATCAATCATATCGGCCTTTGGCGGCATTACCGCCATCATTACGCTGGACGTTCCCATGCCGCCCTGTCTGGGGCCGCCCTGACACCACGCGGGTGTCATACACATAACTGCCAGCATTACCACGATCAAAGTAGTGAGCTTCATTTCCGGTTCCTCCTTTGAAAAGTTGAGAGTGGAGAGTTGAGAGCTAAAGCTCGCAACTGCTTCCGCTCATCCAACTGTCTGCAGTGTGAGCGTGAGTGCCGTAAGTGCGTCTCAAAACTGCAATGAAGCCGCTTTTCTGCTGTAGCCTGCTTCCAGTTACTATGACGAAAACGCGCTCACAATCAGTTCCAAAAACAGATCACACATACATCACAGTTGTGTTTAAGTTGCATCGTATAGGCAATGCGGATTTGCCGGAAGGTGGCGCGCATGCTAGAATCAGAATGGATGATCCAGAGATGATGGAGTAAAAATATGCTTATCCTGATCGTTGACGATGATGCTGATCTTATAGAAGGCCTTAGATGGTATCTGGAAGCCGAGGGCTATGAAGTTATATCGGCGACGGACGGCGAGGCGGCTATAGAGTTGTTTTGCGGTAGAAAGCCTGACCTGGTAATACTGGACATTATGATGCCGAAGATGGACGGGATCAAGACGTGCGAGATGATAAGCCGCAGCTCCGATGCCATGATAATGATGCTCTCCGCTCGCGACAGCGAGATAGACAAGGTCCGGGCGCTCAAAATAGGCGCTGACGACTATGTTACAAAGCCGTTCCATACATCCGAACTGCTTGCAAGAATTCAGGCGCTGCTGCGCAGAAAAGGTCGCGGCAAGTCGCTGGAGTCATCATATCACTGGAATAATTTGGAACTTGCCATCGCCGAGCATCGGGCGAGTGTTGACGGAACGATAGTCGAGCTTACTGCGATGGAATTCGATCTGCTTGCCGCGCTTATGGGCAGCCCGCAGGTTGTGCTCGCGCGCGAGCAGTTGGTGGAAGCGATATGGGGAGACGACTTCTACGGCGAGCTTCGCCTGGTCGACAACCTGGTATATCGACTCCGCGAAAAACTCACCGGCGCAGGATGCGTCGATTTCCCGATTGCAACGGTGAGAGGAGTCGGATATGCGTATCGTCCCGAGGGTTAATGTACGTGTGAGCCTAGCTCTAGCAATATTGCTGACTATTGTATTGAGCTGGATCATCAGTTCGGGGATCGCGAACTATCTCAATTATCTCAATATTCGCTCGTTTCAGCAGGAAATGGTTAAACACCCGGAACTCTACCCGAGGCCAATGCCGGAACCGAGATTCGGTTGGATGGAGTTTTTGAGCGCGAGCTATCCCTTTCCACCTAAGCACGAACGCCGACCTCCGCCTGATCCGAATATGATGAACAAACCCCGGCCTCCTGTCGAAAGGCCACCCGACCGGTCGTCAATTCCGTTTGACCTAAAATGGTCGTTTATACGCCTTGGGGTGGCTCTCGGACTGGCTGCGCTGGCAGGAGCATGGCTTGGACGCAGGTTCACCCGACCTCTCACACAACTGACGAGTGGAGCCGAAGCGTTCAGGTCGGGCGACTTTGAATACCGAATACCCATCAGTGGAAAGAGTGAATTCGCGGAAGTAGCGGACGCTATGAACGATATGGCCGGACAGGTCTCCGATCAGATCAGGCGGCTGGAAAAGGACGCCGAACGCAGAAGACAGTTCCTGGCCGATATTGCACACGAATTCCGCAGCCCGGTCGCCACAATGCGCACCATGGCAGGGGCCCTGTCAGACGGTATAGCTGACGAGCCCGAACGCAAGGAAAGAGCTATATCAGCGCTGGTGGGCACATCTGAAAGGCTGCTGCGGCTGGTCCGAGACCTGATGGAACTGGCTAAAATCGACCTGGACGACTTTCCGCTTAACGTGCGTGACGTAGACATGCGAGAGCTGGTCACATCCGTGATCTGCTTACAGGATGCGAAAGCTGCTGAGGCAGGAATTATTATTCATCCGCTCCAGTCGCCCGAGTTCGTAACAGCCAAGGTTGATCCTGATCGAATTACTCAGGTGCTCGACAATATAATTGATAACGCGATCAGTTATGCCGGAGAGTGCTCGCACGTCAATGTGACTCTGGAGGATGGAGATCAGATCAAAATAATCATCTCAGACACCGGAAAAGGTATTCGGCAGGCGGATATAGGCTGCGTGCTCGACCCGTTCTATCGAGCGGATGCAGCAAGAACTCCAGGTGACTGCCACTCGGGTCTGGGATTAAGCATCGCGTGCAGGCTGGTTGAAGCGCACGGCGGCAATCTGAACATCGACAGCAAAGAAGGCGCGGGGACTACGGTAACCATAGTTATTCCCAAAAGGTGAAATCCGCGTTCGGAAGTGATATGATGTTATAGTGAAATGCCAATCGGGAGGATTACATATGGCGGAGTTGAAAGTCGGCGATACGGTGCAGGTTATAACCAGAGAGGTTACAAATGACGACTATAAGAGCAGCCTGTATTTCGCGTATTTCGGCGGACTTGTTGGAAGTGTGGACAGAATATATGATGACGGCTCGGTATGCGTTGAAATAGACATTGACAGCCTGACTGAGGATGCGCGCAAAAGACATCTCGACACTCAGGAAGCGGAGAGAAAGAGATGGCTCGACAGCCTTTCGGGCGAAGCTAGAAACCGGCTCACCGAAGATCAGAAAAAGCTCAAAATAAGCTACAAAATACTTGTATCAAAAAAAGACCTGGAACCAACTAAAAGTCCTAAAAAGAAAACCAACCGGACATCCGAGGAATCCGGATCAAATAAAGACTCTGCTGCTGATCATAAGGGCCCTGCCAGGGCCCCGGATCCCGCTGAGGCAAAGGATCAGCCCGTAAAGCGCCTGAGCGAAGCCGACCTGGCTGCAAAGGAAGAAGAGTTTCTTCGTGCTCTTCAAAATCGCTCGCAGTAAGAAGCCCTTTATATAGAATCCGCAACTAGATGGCGTCAAATCCTCATCTGACGTCACCACCACTCTCACTATACTCCGACATTTTTTAGCTCGCAGGCTATTAGCAGCCTCAGATTATATGCTATATTACTTGTAACGTGTGTCTGGTTTTGGTGAAGGCAGGATTATTGCGATAGGTTCGGTTCAAAGCAGATCCCTCGACTTCGCTCGGGATGACTGGATACGATAGGCCAGCTTGTTGATGAATAATGCTGGTTCAGTCGCAGGGCGGCTGAAACTGCTGCCACAACTATATAAAGTCCCCTTACGACGCAGTATCGATCCGCATCATATTCTATTATCTATTGGAGTGAGAATGGACGAGATAAGACAAATTGAAGCTGACTCATTGAAACGTAATCTTAAATGGTTCAAAGAATCCGGCATAATGGACCCTGCAGACGGGAGCTGGGGTCTGGCGGAAAGAATCGCTCTGACTGAGGATAACTCGGCAATCGAAGCAATAAAGAAGGCATTTACGGCATATTCGGATTTTGACGGATATTCCGTGATCGAGCACCGCCGCCCCGACTGCAACTTCGAGGCCGCGCTTATGTTTCTGCTTGCCGCGGAAGTTTTCGACAGCAGTGATATGCATCAAACTGCGAGCAATATTCTGCATTTCCTGTTTCGCAGAAGCTGCACCCGCAATGAGATAGAAGACAACAATGTGCGATTTATGTGGCGATGGGCATCCGGATACTGGTGGCAGCCTTATTATGTAGACGACAATTCATGGAACGGAGCGCTCTCGATTATGATCGGCAGGCGCTATCCCGACCTGAACGCACAGCACTCGCTTGTCGATAAGGGTATAGAGACAATCGAGACGATCCGGGTAAGCCTGCAAAACTACCTAGACGGTAAAGAGCAGCCGAAAGACCAGCCGCCGGTCTCAGGACTGGAACTCTCTCCACATTTTGCCGCGCTGGCTATTATGGCTTTTGCTCACAGTTGGAAAGCGTTCCAAAACAGCAATTTACAATCGACCGCGCTTCAATATATCGATAGGGTGCAGGATAAGAAGCAGAGCTTCTCAAGCAGCGAGCATGGCTACTACCTTATGGGCAATGCATGCTGCGCCTCCGCATTCGAAGACGATTGCTTCCTTAAGGAAGCGAGGGAAAGCGCAAATTATATCTTGTCCATTATGTCCCCTGAAGGGCTAATTCCGAGTGAGCATAATGAAGCGCCCACCGGAAAAAACCTTGTAGACACAATCTACACCCAAAACTGGTGCGCCCTCGGCCTGCATGCAATATGGAAGCTGACCGGCGATACTGCTTATCGCGAGGCATATGAGCGGTCTGTCCGCCTGCTTGCAAGCATTCAGGATGATACTCCTGCTCCACACTTTAACGGCTGCTGGCGAGGGATGTACGACATGGAGAAACGCGCCTGGGGCGGGGGTGATAAATACGAAGGCGGCGCAGGCAGTATATACAGCGGCTGGACAAACGCCCCTATTTCATTCACTTTTGCTATGGATATACTCGGGCTGTCGCTGCTGCCTTAAAGGAAAAAGTTATGAATTCAATTCTCGACTCATACGCAGATATATACCGCAGCGCTCTAGTTAATGACTGCATTCCATTTTGGCAGAAGAATTGCCCCGACCACGAGTACGGCGGCTATTTTGATTGTCTGGATAGAGACGGCAGCGTCTATGACACCGAGAAGTATATGTGGATGCAGTGGCGCAAGGTGTGGATGTTCTGCGAGCTATATAACAAGCTTGAGCCAAGGCAGGAATGGATCGACTTAGCACGGCTCGGCTATGACTTTCTTACAAAGTATGGACGCGATCAGCGGGGACGATACTATTTCGCTCTTGCGCGCGACGGCAGGCCAACAATGGCGCCATATTCGGTCTTCTCCGATTGCTTTGCAGTAATGGGCTCGGCGGCATATTATCGCGCTACAGGTGATGAAGGCGCCCGTGCAGAAGCTTTGCGAGCATTTGAAAGCTATCTCTCGCGTGAGATGAAACCAAAGGGTGAGTGGACGAAAGAAATGGAAGGCCGGGAGCCGATGAAAGCACTTGGCTTCTATATGATGAAAGCCAATCTGCTTGCCGTCCTAGACGAATGCATCGGCGGTATATCTGCCTGCTCGGAGTCTATAGATACGGTCAGAATGGTAATGGACCTCTTCTGGAACCCTGACTTTAAGGTAATGTTCGAGAATGTCAGGCAGGACGGGTCATTTGACCTCGACTCTATGCAGGGACGCCATCTCAACCCCGGCCATGCCATAGAGGCGATGTGGTTTATTATGAATATCGCTGCCAGAGCGGGTGAGACGGAACTGGCACAACGCGCTGCGGATATCGCGCAGGCGGAGCTTGAGTTCGGCTGGGACCCCGATCACGGCGGTATATTTTACTTCATGGACGCGCTCGGCAAGCCCCCTCTGGAACTGCAGTGGGACATGAAGCTGTGGTGGGTGCATAACGAAGCGCTGATAGCAACCGCCATGGGATACAAGCTTACTGGAAAGCAAGAATTAGCCGAGTGGTTCAAGCGTATTCACGACTGGACCTGGGAGAGATTTCCTGACCCAGAATACGGCGAATGGTTCGCTTATTTGAACAGATATGGTGAGCCGACTCACATGCTCAAAGGCGGCAAGTGGAAATGCTTCTTCCATCTGCCCCGAATGCTTCTGGTATGCTCATCTCTCTTCAACAACACATACTTTGAAAGTGAGTAAGCAATGAAAACAGCTATCGTAATGATGCTTCTGACGATGATGGTCTGCGGGAGCTGCATGGGTGCGCCATCATCCCTGCCTCCGCCTGCGATTCCCGAAGGTCTGGGTGTGAACATCCATTTTGCCGGAAGCGATATGGCGCAGGTAAACAAGATTGCTGACGCGGGCTTTAGGTTTGTGCGCATGGATTTCGGGTGGGGCGGCGTCGAGACTAAAAAGGGAGAGTATAGCTTTAAGATTTTCGACGAATTGGTCGACTCCATGGCTGCGCGCAACATCCGCGTGATCCTGATCCTCGATTACAGCAACCCGATTTACGAAAACAGCGCTCCTCCCCTTACTGATGAGGCAAGAGCAGCCTTCGCGGCTTATGCAAAGGCCGGAGCAGCCCACTTCAAGGGCCGGGGCGTTGTTTGGGAGATATATAATGAGCCCAACGGTGACTGGTTCTGGAAGCAACCCAAAGCTGAGGATTATGTAAAGCTGGCGAAGGTCACTTACAAGGCAATTAAGGAGGCCGATCAGGATAGTGTGGTTATCGGCCCCGCGAGTTGCGGCTCATGGGCCCGAAAATATCTGGAAGAGGCTTTCAAGTCCGGCTTGCTGGAATATGTCGATGCAGTCTCGGTGCATCCATACGGATGTAAGAAACCGGAGGACGCCAATGTGTTCTACTCCTGGCTGCGGCGCAAGATAAGCCAGTACGGTCCCAAGGGTGCCTCGCGTCCGATCATAAGCGGCGAGTGGGGTTATCCGTCTCTGCCGTCCAGTACTTTCGGCGACGGAGTTACGCTTGAAGGCCAGGCCGATTATCTGGCTCGAATGCTTCTGGTCAACACTATGAACGGCTGCCCGATCAGTATATGGTATGACTGGCGCAATGACGGCACCGGAACCAATCCCGGAGACAGGGAACACAACTTCGGCACACTCTTTTTCGACTTTAAGGAGAAGCCATCTTATGTTGCAATGAAGACTCTCTACAAAGAGCTTGACGGCTATTCGTTTGTTCGCCGGATCTCTATGGGGACCATCAATGACTATGTGATACTCCTGCGCAAAGGCGGCGACTATCGCATCGCCGCATGGACTGTCGGTGACGCGCATACTGTCTCAATACCAGTCGATACGCCCGTCGTCAATGTAGTCTCGCTTATGGGAGACAGGAAGAGCATGGCAGTCGAAAACGAAACGATAAATGTTGATCTTGCAGGATCAGTGCAGTATATTGAACCGGCTGCACCCTGCCGCCGGTGGGCACTGGACACTTCTTGGAGAAAGTAAATTGATGATAAGAGTATTAGTGATCATTCTTCTGACGGTCCTTGCCTGCTCGATATGCCACGCTGTGCCGTCATCACTGCCTTCGCTCACGATCCCGGACTGTCTGGGTGTCAACATCCATTTCAGCGGACGCCAGCAGGCGCAAGTTGACCAAATCGCCGATGGCGGGTTCCGATTCATACGCATGGACTTCGTCTGGGGGGCAATCGAAACGCAGAAGGGAGTCTATAACTTCGCTAGTTATGATGCCCTTGTAGACTCACTGGCATCAAGAGGTGTACGTGCATTCTTTATTCTCGGCTATGGCAATGGACTATATGGGTCCCATCCAAATACCACAGACGATGGAAGAGCCGCGTTCGCTGCATTTGCGAAGGCAAGCGCCGCTCATTTCAAAAGCAAAGGCGTAATCTGGGAGATATGGAACGAGCCTAACCGAGAGTGTTGGGGGGCAAAGCCTAACCCTGAAGATTATGTAGAGCTGGCTAAAGCAGTATACCCGGCGGTAAAAGAGGCCGACCCCAACGCGCTGGTCGCGGGACCGGCGCTCAACCGCTGGGACTATGGTTACCTCGCTAAAGCAATCAAGTCCGGGCTGCTCAATTACATTGACATACTCTCATTACACCCGTATGACCCGGCGATGCCAGAAGATGCTATCGTGTTCTACTCCAAAGTCCGCTCGATTATACGCAAATATGATCCGCAAAAGATCGGTATTCCCATTATCAGCGGAGAATGGGGATACAACACCAGCAAGTGGGGCATCAGCCTTGATAAGCAGGCGGAATATCTGTCCAGGATGTTCCTGACCAATATTATGTGCGGCTGCAGGCTTAACATATGGTATGACTGGCGCAACGACGGCACCGAGTATACAAATGGTGAGCACAACTACGGCGTGGTATATAACGATTTCAAGGAAAAACCGGCTTATGTGGCCATGAAAACCCTTTCGACCCAGTTGAAAGGATATACTTTTGTAAAACGGCTGCAGGCTAAGTCGGACGAGGATTACCTGGTCCTGTTCAGGAAAGAAAATGACTATCGCCTGGCAGCTTGGACCACAGCAAAACCGCATGCCGTCTCTATTCCGATTGACGTTCAAGGCCTGGATATCGTCTCCCTATTAGGAGAGAAAAAGCAGGTTGAAACCAATGGAACGCTGCGTATTGACCTAGAAAGCTCGGTCCAGTATATAGAGCCCTCCAAGCCAAGCAATGCCTTGGCTGCGCAAGCAAGAAAAGTAGTAATCAGCAAAACAGAGTTACCCTGGATGGAAGTGCTTGCGCCGGTCGAGGGAAACCTGCTTATTGAGGTGCGACGGCCGGCGGCTCAACTTAGAACCAACTTCAAGGGCAAGGTGTTTATCGGAGGCACAAAAGGAATAAAAACAGCTTCAGACTTTGCCGCTCTTAGCCTTGCGCCAAGCCAGGACCGGGCAATCATCAGAATAAAGATTGATGGACCACCTGCGCCCATATTCTCGTTCGGATGCACGCTCATAGATCAGAATGGCCGCAAAATCGCGTCCATTCCCGCAAAAAGATATTCTATTGTAGAAACATTTGCAGACGGCAAACCAGGCGATCAGGTGACGAAATACAATGCTGAATTTACTGAGAAGACCTATCCATCCTGGTCGGATAATTCAAAAGACGCAAAAGGAATGGCAGATCTTACATATGTAAAAGCGCCTCAGCAAAGTCCTATGAGTGTCTGCGCAAAGCTCGATTACTTGCTCACAAATGCCAAATGCACTGCTTTGGTAACACCAGCAACACCGATCAAACAGGAGATTCAGCCGACCGGCCTTAAGGCATGGATCAAAGGAGACGGAAACGACGGGTCTTTAAGGCTTGAGATTACCGACGCCCGTGATGAGGTGTTTCAACCCGACTGCGGTCTCGCCGACTTTACCGATTGGCGATGTGTCACAATTGATATGACATCCACGAGCGGTGATCATTGGGGCGGAACTCGTGATGGACGTATGGAGTGCCCTCTTACATGGAGCAGGCTGCTCTTGATCGACAACCTGGCACGAGACATAAAAGGCTCGGTCTATCTCGGCCCGATGATGTTGTGCTATGAGTAGAGTCAGGATTAGAATCTCATTTATAGCCTCCAGGTAAGATGCCTGGAGGCATTTTTAATTGATACTTATAATTGGTGTTTGATCGTCTCCCATGCCTTCTCAGCGTCGAAGTCGGGAGTGCGTTCGTTTGTGTGGCATGACCGGCAGGTCTCCTCGCCGACCGGTCCGTAGCCCGCTTTCGGATCTTTCGAATGCTCATCACCGGGACCATGGCAGGCCTCGCACTGAACATTCACCATCTCCGGTGTATCGTTCTTATTTGAAAAGCCATAACGCGTATTCGCCCCCGTGACATGACAGCTCACGCACTCCGGATCAAAGCCCTGATTAGTAGCTTCAAGAGTTGCCATGGCATGAGCGTGCTGCGATTTCGACCAGGTATCATGAATATCCGCATGGCACTCTTTACACTTTTTATCACCGGCGAACGGCGACGTATGCAGGCGCTTTCTCATATCATTCACCTGTAGGCCGCGACTTACCAGCATAACTTCCATGTCTTTTTTCATCTTCTTAGACCGAGTAAGTACGGCATCGGCTACTTTCTTGTTGTAGTCGTCGTACACTTTCACCATCGCCGGATCCTCGTCGTATCGCCGGTCCAGATAGAAGAGTTTATGAGTCGCGCTCTTGATCTTGCCGTCGGAGAGATCGAGGTCAATTCGCCCCAGGCTCCAATTCGTGCTCGTCTGGCCCTTGACGACAATCGTGCTGCCGACCTTGTCTACGGGAGCGCATACTTCATTGGTTGTCTTGTCGGGAAAAAGAAAATCACGACCAGTTAGATGAGTGCACAAAACCAGATCGATTCTCTTAACCGCTGCCAACCTTGCCGCGGTATCGGATGCGCCATGATATACCACTACAACAAGGTCGGACTGCAGACGTACACGTGGTACTAATTTTTCCAGCACGGCGACAGGGTCAGTCACGGGCTGATCGATCCCGCGTCTTCTTAGTTCCTGGGTGATAGCATCATCGAGCACACCGATAACCCCAACTCTGAGATTGCCTTGGGTCTTGAATATGGCATACGGAATATAGCCACCCTGACCACTGCATAAATCAGGCACGTTGGCGCAGAGGATGGGCACTGACTTTGGATCGAAATAATCAAGGTAATTCACACCTGATCTACCCAGTTCCAACTCGCCGGGAACTATAGCGTTATAGTCGAGGAGTTTAAGCGCGCTCGATGCGACTGACGCCTTGAGCTTGGCCTGGAAGTCGTCTCCGGCTGTAGAATCTCCGCCCTCAATAAGCACGACGTTGGGATTGCTCTCGCGGATCGACTTGAGCAGAGTCATCTCACGTCCATATCCCCCGAACTGAAACTTCGTGCAGTTGCAGGATCTAATCTGTCCCCGCGAGCAGGATGTGTAAAGCAGGACAAGAGATGATGGTTTTGTCGGTTTTTGCGCAATTTTCTTGACAGCTACAACCGGCTTTGCCCTAGAAGCCTTCATCGAAGGAGACACGGATGCAAGCAGGAACACCGTCACCAATAAAACCGGTATTTTCATTTTCAATTGCCCCTTTCGTTTTAGCTACAGCTCGTTTTTTGCAAACTTTAGCCGACGTGAAAAACGTCGGCTGAATGGATTATCCCTCCAGATGTAAAACCCGGAGGGATAGCGGATGAATCGAGGCTAACTCGATTCCTTTTTCTGTTTGTCAGCCTTTGCTCTCAATGCTCGGCGTTCGGATGCCGTCGTTTTGGAAGCTTTCAGTTCGTCAGGCATCGGCCTTACAGCATACCCTTTCGGAAGTTCAAAAACAGAATCGGCAATGCCGATGCCGACTTCATATTTGGTATACACCGCTGTAAGAGTATCCATTTTTGCCCGCCTACCTCTCATAAGAAGTTTGACGGGTTTTGTCGACTTGTCGTCAATCCAAATCCTGCACTGACGTCTTGAGACCGGATCCATGTATGAGTAAATCGTGCACTTCTTCTCATTCACGACCTCCCTACCACATTTCTCCGCTTTCACCGATTTCAGAAATCCCTGAATAGAACCGGTGGGACCAGGAAAAAGCACCTTGGGATTGCTGCGAGATGATCCCGTCGGATATTTGGCTGCAATCTTGTTCCAGGGATGGATAAGAAACGTTCCATCAGCATTTTTAACAATGCATACAGGAAGCTTTTGACTCTTGCCCTCCCATCGCATGTTGTTCCCCTTGATCCACATCTTCCTTACACCGCAATTGCCGAAAGCCAAGGACTGAAGCTTGACCTCATAGTGAACTGTTGCAGGCGCCGGAGCCTTGGCCCCGGAAGCCGCGCCCAGGGATAAAACGGCGCATAAAGAGAAAAGACTGATCTTTATTTTCAACTTATTCCTCCAGTCTGTCTTCGACCTGTCAATTGTGACCGTTGTAATTTCCTCCGAGCCCCTTGGTGATAAGCTCTGAATTCCGCAATTCAGTGGATTAGTTTTGCATTATTGATTTTTTGGAGCCGCCGAGGCGGCTCCAAACCACTGACCGATACTCGACTTTACTTCTTGCTGGGATTACCTATGCCTGTGGTCTGCAGAATGTATTCCACGTCGCAAAGGAGCTTGCAGCAAGCCGGATTCTCGTCGCTGTTGGCGATACCCGTAAGAAAACCGGTCGGATTCGGCAGAGGCGGCGAATCAATAATACAGGCATCCATGACTTCCAACTCAAAGTCAGCCAGCCATTGAGCTGCCGTAGCAAGATCGCCTACGGTGTATGCAGCCTTTGCCTCGTCGATCTTGTGCAGAAGCTCTCCAAAGAGCAGCTCGTCGGAAATCAACGGAACTTCGTCCTTGCCGAACGGCAGTTCATGGAACAGGTAAAGCAATTCCTTTAGGCTGTCAAGATCGGCATCGACATGCCATTCCCACTGCTCGAGGTGAACCCATGCAGGCGGGTTCGGACCAGTACCGTCATCATCCCACGCAACTGGGGTTCCATAGAGAATACTCAGTGTGAAGACAGTGGAAGGGCACTCATACATGAGCGGCCACCACAGTCTGATATTGGGTGTGCCCTGCTGAGTCACTTTGTGCGCAGGAAACACATCGGCGCACTGCACGATCTCAGGAGTCTGCTTGGTGAAAGTCGTATTTTTGATCGTGTATGATACTGCCGGCGTCTGCTGCGCAGCGGCAATATAGTTCGGCCAATTAATCCCGCCAGGCACAATACAGAGTACGCCGGGTGCGGCATTGATGACCGGTTCTCCTATTGTCGGATCCGCTATTGTCAGATAACCAAGGTAACAGCGGCAGACATCATTGCCTGGAACCGGCAAAGGAACCGGACAGACTTGTTTCAGCTCGAAGCGGTGAATCACCGGTGTGCTTGTGACTCGAGCAGCAAATGACGGCACAGAGCAAACCAAGGTCAGTGCCAGAACAAGAAAAATGATCCTTCGCATTGTATAGCCTCCTTTGAGGTAAACAGAGATTTTTTTCGCGCCGCTTTCTACAATCTAGACGACACTTAACGCGAGCGGCACAAACGCGTAAGATCGTCGCCGCCGGTCCGGCCCTTTGCCGGAAAAGCGGTTGTCCCACCCTTTACGAGGGACTGGCTGTTTTGACTACCAACACCACCTCCTAATCGGGCTCTTGACAGCTTCATCGGAGGCTTGACACGCAGGCCTAAGCCGGATACAATGCGCATGGCCGACAAAGCGATCCCTACCCATGACCGTTCTTGGAGGCCACGGCTGAGAAGACATACTTCTCAGCCACTCTCTTTTACTTGACAGGTTGAATGCGGCTTTCACCGCCGGCCGGTTTCCCTGATTATCCGCCGCGGCCTCTGGGGACGGATTAGAAACCGTATCCACGCTTACTGAGGCATTTGCAGATAGGCCGATTGGCCCACCGCATTTACCAGCCCAGGCAAAATACCCAGCAACCGCATTGTTTCAAACCTTACATACAAAAAACTACATCGGATTGTCACAACCTCTGCCATTACAATTCATCAGCTCGATCACATCATGCCCCAAGGCGTAAAATTACAGCTCAACTGTATGTAGATATATGCATAAGTATAACCAATTAATGACGTTGTGGCACGATTTTTGCAGTGGCTGTATTTGCATCACGATTCAAGGGTAGGGATCAATATGCCAATACATAGAACCCATTTCCGAGGCCGCATACGCGCCTCAATCTTGACGGTCGCCGTATTTGCGCTCGCAGGCCAAGGCAATTGCTTACAGCCTGTCTCACAATATAGAGGAAACTCGCTTCGCACCGGACAGATCGGCTATACGGCAACATACTCGCCGCAGCTCGCCTGGAAATATTCGACCGGGACCACCTGCAGCGCATCACCGATTGTTGCATCAAACGGCACAGCCTATTTCGGCGCTTACGACAGGTATTTCTATGCCGTAGCGGGCAGCGGATCGCTTGCGTGGCGCTCGCCCAGATACTCTTCGTCCATCATAGGCAGCGCAGGCGTCGCAAGCAGCGGTGTTGTGTACTTCGCGGCCCTCGGCGGCTCAATATACGCGCTCAATTCAGATGGAACATCGAATTGGTCATCACAATGCGCCGTATCAGGAGCCGTAAACGGTTCCATGTTGATAGGAAGAGATGGAACGCTTTATGTAGGCTCAGACAACAACCGTATCTATGCGATCGATGCTACTGGGACGATCAAGTGGAGCTATTACACGGATGGAGATGTTACCCGCGCCCTTTCGATGTCGGCTGACGGTAATGCAATATATGCGCCATCACAGGACGGACGAATTTACGCCGTCAGCTCAAGCGGCACACTCATCTGGAAATCGGCTGTGATAAACCCAAGCAACAACTGCGCGATCGGCCCCGACGGCTCGATATACGTAGGCACATCCAGTGGCTCACTTGTGGCTCTAAATGCAGACGGCTCGACAAAGTGGACATACCCTACTCAGGGAAAGGCTATAACGACAGCACCCGCCGTCGGAGCCGATGGAACGATATATATCGGCGCTCAGGACACTCGTCTGCACGCGATAAACCCCGATGGCACGCTGAAATGGTATTACCAAACCAGTGCAGCAATATACTCTTCGCCCACTCTTGACGCAAATGGAACCATTATATTCGGCACATCCAGCGGGAGTCTTTTGTCCATAAACCCCACCAACGGCTCGCTCAACTGGAGCAGGAGCGTTGGGGCGACTATCTACACTTCTCCGACTATCGGCAGCGATGGGAGTATATTCGTAATGGACTCGGAGGGAAGGCTATCAAAATTCACGGGTCCGGTCGCGTCATCAAATCCATCCACACCTGAGCCATCCGCATTTGTATCGCTGGCAATGGCGGTAATAGCTCTCGCTGCTTCGAAACTGCGTAGAGTGCGAGGATGAGGTCGCCTGGAAACAAACTCCACATAATATTTGCACTCCCGTCTCATATGCGATAAACTCAGATAGTCGTCCATTTTGCTTCTTTTAGGACACTGCGATCTTATCCATATGGAGGGATATATAGTGTTTTCCGCATTATCGCGCCGCCGATGGGCAGTGCCGCTCGTCTGTATCATCCTCATGGCTCTGTGCTCACCATGCCGCTCATCTACCCCGAATTACTGCATAGATAAGGTCGCCTCGACACCCGACCTGCCGCAGTGCGATCCTGAGGCCGGTTTCTGGCAGGACGGCGAGCTGTTTTGCGGACCGGCGGCCGTCTCCAATTCGCTTATGTGGTTGGCTAAAAACGGCTTTGACCGCCTAAACCCACAACTTGAGAACGAGCAGAAATCGCAAGTTGCCATGGTCAAGATTCTTGCCTCACGCGATATGATGGATACCACCGAAGACGGCACTGTCGCGGATGGAATTTTGCGTGGTGTAGAAAATTACATAACCAAAGCCGGCTACCACTGCAAAAAACTGGAATATCGCGGGTGGAGAAAGCTCTACGGCCAATATAAAAGCAGCGGCGATATCCCTGATATGAAATGGATGCAGAGCATGATCAGCGACCCGGCGGGCGCGCTGTGGCTCAATATAGGCTTCTATAAATACGATAAGCAGACGTCTACATACGAGCGCCTGGGAGGTCACTGGGTGACTGTTGTCGGATATGGGATGAATGCGAAAGGCAAGCGAGACCCGTCGATACTCATTGTTCACGATCCATCGCCGCGATCCGGGCAAAAACTCACTCATGATTATTGCCATGTGATTGAGATAAATGACGGCACTACGCTTACGGGAGACAGTGACGGGCTGCCGCGAAGCTCTGACGGCTATTATATGTTCAAAGACGGCCTGCACCCTTGGAGGATTTCGGATAGAGCGATAATAGACTGCGCAGTCGGGCTGGTTATCGACAGAAATTTACACGGAGGAACATCCAAACCCATGAAGTGGTGGGAGAATAAATTTGTTTTATCAACTTTTGCGTCATTTCAGCACGGCGACAATATCGAGAAGATAGTCTCGCTATTGCATGAAGCCGGGCTTAACGCCATAGAGACCAACTGCCCGCTGGAATACGGCGCCGAGGACCCGACGCGTGAAGAGATGGTCCGCGCTCTCAGGGTATGCGAGCAACACGATATGCGGCTTTTTGTTACCGACCATGCCCGTATGACCGGTGTAGAGAACGCCTCGGAAGATGCGATAAAGTCTCTGGCAGATGATTATTCGAGCTACCCAGCACTGGGCGGATATTATGTGTGGGACGAGCCGAGCACTCAAAAGTTCGATGACGTGAAGAGAACATATAACATCCTCCTCAAGCTCGACCCTGATAGACTGCCGCTTAACGCGATTATCCCAAGCTACGGTCACTATAAATATCCGACAGCTTATCCCGAACATGTGCGTGAGTTTGTCGGCAAGGTGAACCCTCCGGTGCTCTCCTTCGACTTTTACTCTGTCCATCAAGCGAAAGATTATCTTAGGGTCAATCAGGACCTCTACAGAGACCTTGCGCTGTGGTCGAGCCTGTCTCTCGAAACAGGAAAGCCGCTGTGGATGTATGTGACATCGTGCCGGTGGTCCGACATCGCCGGGCCCACTAGCGCGAGTCTGAGTTTTCAGGTATACACGGCTCTTGCATATGGGGTCAAAGGTATCCAGTATTTTGAGAGCAGAGGTTTCACAGGCGGTGATGTCGATTTTGTAGATGCCCCTGTCAACGGCGACGGCACTAAAGGCCCATCTTTCGACCTTTTCAAATCATTTAACGCCCGGTTAAACGCGATAGCTCCGACAGTTTGCAAGCTCAAGCTCGTAAAAGTAGTCCACACCGCTCCCGTTCCGCCCGATAACGAGGGGCTCGAAAATGGGCTCTGGGGGATAAAGAGCGCATCGGACGATCTCATAGTCTCTTTCCACTGCGGCACTGGGGCAGAGCGTTATCTGATAGTGGTGAACAAAGATATCAACTCGGCGAGAGATGTCTATCTGGAGTTTGATAGCGATACTTCGCTCACCCGATTGCCCGATATGACCAGGATCGCCTCTCATAATGGCAGAATCAGCTTCAATATGGCTGCAGGCGAGGGTATGGTATTCAAATTGATGTAATTATTCCTGGAGACTGTGAAGTGTCTTCAGGTTGCGTTTGTCCCACTCTATGTCGTCAGGGGTCTCTATAATCCCGGGCAGATCGCGTGTAGCCGGGTGATGCAGGATCGCGCGAAAGCCTTCGAGCCCAACCTGGCCATGGCCGATGTGGTAGTGGCGGTCGGCATGGGAGGCGAGGTCCTTTTGGGTGTCGTTCAGGTGAACAACCTTGAGCCTCTCCAGTCCGACATATCGATCGAGTTCGTCAAACATATCGCTTACACCACCTTCGGTGGAGATATCGTAACCCGATCCCCAGAGGTGAGCCGTATCTATGCAGATTCCCACGCGGTCTGTCACATCGGGCAGATGCTCCATGATGTCTGCAATGTGCTCAAAGCGGGAGCCTATGCTGTTACCCGCGCCCGCGCCCAGTTCGAGTGCGATTATAGGGTTAGGGTCGGCTTCAAGAGCAAAACGCACTGCATTGGCTATACGTTTCACTCCAACCTTATACCCGGAGCCTTTATGGCTGCCGATGTGAGTCACGATATACCCAGCCTCAAGCATCGGCGCTTTCTCGACGGCATCTACCAGCGCGCCCTTGCTCTTTATCCAAATGACATCGTCCGGTGAGGCGAGGTTCAGCAGATACGGTGTGTGCAGGATCACAGGGTGTATATCGAGTCCGGCTGTGCGAGCCCTAAATTTGTTCGCTACATCCAGCGGCAGCAGAGTCCTAGCCCAGCCGTTTGGGTTGCCGGAAAAGAGCTGGATCGCCTCGCAGCCCAGATACTGAGCGCGGTCCAGAGCTTTAACCAGCCCGCCCGCTATTCTGATATGGACTCCCAGACGCATTTATACTCTCAAATCCAGACACCTATTTGGCATATCGGATCATACTCGGTTTGCGGTCAAAAACACTGTGTCATCAGGCAAGCCGTTCATTGCGATTGGCTGCATGGCATTATGAAAATCATTGCCGATAACGGTTATATTGCAAGTTTTGCTGCCGGAAAGACCGAGAAAAGCGCCTGTGCCGGGCAATGAACGGCAGCCATGTATGAAAGCCGTATCGACATCGTTGAGCATTACGGCAGGTATATCGGAATCAGCCTCATACTGCCTGCCGATGAAACCGTCGATATCCAGGTCGGAACAACTGTCAACCCGAAGCGCACTCATCCAGTTTCCACAGGCATCGTCTTCCCAGCATATCTCGACATCTCTTAACTTGATATTTCGGGCGTTGCGAAGGTAAATACCGAGAGGTATCAGTTCACCGCCCCATACACCGGTGTGATATGGATCAGTGGAGCGTTCGACCCCCTCCATATTGCCCTTGACGAGCAGCCTGAAGTTGCTGAATATCACTGACTCTATGGGTCTGTCAGACAAGCCGCCGATATATGCGGCATTGTTCGCGTGGGCAATAATGTCGCTGAAGGATATGTTCCTGATATATCCCAGGTATTCGCCGAGCACTTCGACTCCTGACCAGAGATGAAACGGCCTGTTAACGTTCTCCATTATGATATTGGAGAAAGCGATGTCTTCTATTTGGCACCCCTGCTTGATCTTGACATATTCCGTTTTCACTGCACCGGGGCACGCAGCGGGAATATCCGGCAGAACGGATACTATCGATACGCCTATATCCGTATCGCGCATAACTATGTTGCTAAAGCAGCATCTTTTGATGGGGGAATCTCCCTCATAACCGATCCTGATTCCGCAAGCTCGTGAGCTTAGTGTGCAATTGGTCACTGTAATATTTTCGCATGCCTTTCTGCGACCGAGGCAGTCGGCATCGCTTTTCAAGGCAATTGCGTCGTCCCCGGCAGAAATAAAGCAGTCGGATATACGTACATCGCTGCAGCAGTCGATATCAAGGCCGTCGGTATTGGGCCCATACTGTGCGTTGATAATGGAAATACGATCTATATTTACGACATCGCATCCCATCAGCCATACCGTAAATGTTGGGGAGTTGTGGAAAGTTACATCGTTTATCCTGATGTTGCGGCCATCTATTATATAGAGCAGTGCGCGTGGTCTGTACGGCTTGGGCTTCATAATCGGGCCGAGGTTACGAATATAGTTTATCTGTTCATCCAGCCAGAATGCGGGGCCGCTGCCGTCGATAGTTCCCTGGCCGGTTATCGCGAAGTTTTCGATGTTTGTTCCGAAGAGCAGAAACCCGCTGCCCATGTAGCAGTCAAATCCGCTCCCGCCGTGGTAGTCCTGCTTTCGAGCGCTCCCCATCAGAACAGCCGATGCGGCCAGATCAAGAGTGATATTGCTCCTGAGGCGCAGTGTGCCGATCAGATACGTTCCGGCGGGGAAGTGAACAACTCCGCCGCCGCATACCGAACAATCATCTATCGCAGTTTGGACAGCCGCAGTGTCGAGAGCAATGCCGTCTCCCTGCGCGCCGAATTCTCTGACATCCCATATCCGGTGATTTTTCATTCTGACTCTCATAAGATACCTGGAGGGATTTCTATGCGTCTGTTATTTCTTCTCGCACATATATGCGGCGAACATACCGCCGGTATAGTCCGCGCTGATAATGTCGAAGCCGGTATGCCGAAGCATCTCTTCCATCAGCCAGGACGTTGTGGAGTATTCATCGCGAATATGGTTACGGCAATTGACGCTGCCGCAGCATTCCTTTACTGTCTGCATCCAATTATCCAGCGCCTGCTTGTAGTCCTTCATATCGAATGAAAACACGACGTCCCTGAGGAAGAACTTGCCGCCGGGTTTCAATATATCATGAATTCTGCCTAGAGCTATTACCTTCCAAAAGTCCGGCAGATGATGGAGCGCAAGCTGGGTCGCTACGATATCCGCAGGCTCATCGGCGTGCTCGTAAGTAAGAAAGCCCGCCCTATGAAATTCCACATTGCCCACTCCGCGTGGTTCTGCTTTGGACTTGGCATAATCAATCATCACCTGAGAAATATCGACTGCATGCACTTTGCGGCAAAGGCTGGCAGCAGTAATGGAAAGCTCGCCTGTGCCGCACCCGAACTCGACAAGAGTGCTCTCAGGGCTGATTCCGAGCCTGCCGATGGTATCCGAAGTTTCTTTGGGGATATCACGGAGGCTGTGCATGCGCTCGTCATATCGGCGGACTTCGTCGATAAGGGCGTAATCTGTGCCTATTTGTTTGAACTCATCGTAGTACCAGGAGGGCGTTTCCATCATTCTTTCTATCCTTGCTGGTGCAGTTGCCGGTTAGTATCGGGATTTCCGGAGCGGCTGAACACTTATCTTGTCAATTGAAAGGCTGTATTCGCTCCTCAAATCCCGACACCTAATCCCTCCAGGTAAGATACCCGGAGGGATTTTTATGCTGCGGGAATGACACAGACCACAGAACCTTGAAATGCAAATCAATCGTTAATTCCCGCAGCTTGCACTATGCTATATAAGCAAGAAACTTCGGGAACTCACGCTCAC
Organism: Armatimonadota bacterium; assembly: GCA_039679645.1. Taxonomy (NCBI): domain Bacteria; kingdom Bacillati; phylum Armatimonadota; species Armatimonadota bacterium. The sequence continues at coordinate 22,712 of JBDKUO010000020.1, read as the reverse complement.
GAACGATTTACAGGCAATCGGTCAGCGCCGTTCCCGAAGCATATCGGTATACACGATCAAACTATCCGATCATTAAACCGAGATCAGTCTTCTTCGTCCTCAGGGCCGAAGTCGCCCATGTCCATAGGGGCATAGCTGAATGAGCTGATCTCTTCCGCTCTGAAGACGGTCACCAACAGGTCCTCTCGCTCAAAGCTGGGCAGATATGAGGAAACAATATCTTCATCTATAGCTTCAAGGAGGTCCTCTTCTTCAGGCACGGTCAGGTCGACTTCCAGGAGCAGCGCGGCATGGATAGTGTCGTGGGCGTAGTGCAGGTGGACCTGCCCGACCCGCGTCTCGCCCTCCCAAATCACATATATCTCCGAGGCCGCCGTGCGCACAAGGCGCGATAGCTTAAACTGGGTCTTGCCGCTGTTTTCCAAGGAAAACCTCCTGATAACCGAATCGGATCGGTGATGGGCCTAGTATGACACTTTTAACGCATAAGGTCAATACTTGCGCGATGAGCGATTCTAGGCTAGAATCACACTATACTATGAAAGCACTTTATCCGGACACAGCGAATATGGAAAACGTGAAACCCGCATTCGAGCAGCTCGCAGATGAGTATGGACGGATGTGGGGGCTTTGCTGCGTGCTTGCCGATGCGCAGGGACATGTCGTTGCCGGAAGTGTCGCCTGCCCCGACAAGTGCTCCTCGTTCAGGCAAAGAGCCATCCAGGAAGCGCTGCGCTGGGGTGAACCGTCCATGCTGCAGTGCCCCGAGGGATACGTGATCTGGGCTGTGCCGGTCATGCAAAACTCGGTCGTGATAGGCGGGATCGTAGCTGAGAAGGTGGTTGTGGGAGCGCCGTCTAAAGACTCTGGAGCGCTATCGCCTGCCGACACCCGGCGCGCCGCTTCAGATCTGCTGGCCATGGCCGAAGAAGCCAACCTCACCAACGCTGCTCTGCTCGAACTTAAACGAACGGCTGCCGAGCGTGAATCCGAACGAGCCGAGGCTATCCATGAACTCAAAGGGCAAAATTACCAGTCGATCCGAGATATTTATCTGGTAGAAGAACCCGCGCTTATAGCTGCGATCAAACGGGGTGACAGACCCGCCGCCAGAGAGATCATAAACCGCATTCTGGTCGGGATTTACTTCTTTGGGCGAGAGAGACCCACGCTCCTTAAAAGCTTGATCCTCGAACTGGTGGTAAATATGTCTCGAAGCGCGGTCGAAGCGGGCGGAGACCCTACTGAGCTTTTGGGCGCGAATTACTCATCCGTCGCTGACCTTGCGCGGATCGACTCTGAAGAAGAACTCTGCGCATGGCTTGTAGATATGCTCGAGAGGATGATGGACGCGATCAAGTCCAACAAGCAGTATCCGAGCACTGTACTCCTCGGCGAGGCAATGAAGTATATGCAAGAGCACCTAAATGAGGAAATCTCGCGAGATGACGTGGCGGAGGTCGCATGCCTTTCGCCGTCGCACTTCAGCAGAGTCGTAAAGAGCAGCTTCGGGCACTCATTTACCGATCTTCTGGCAAGGATACGCGTGGACAAGGCCCGCGAACTGCTGATCCGCACAGAGAAGAGCCTCATTCAGATTTGCCTGGAGTGCGGGTTCAGCGACCAGAGCTACTTCACCAAGGTCTTCCAGAAATATGTCGGCAGGACTCCGGGCGATTACCGAAGGTTTCACAGGTCGTCATTTAGATAGACTCCCCACTTTCTTTCTGCGAAACGCAGCCGCACCAAGACCCGCGACGCCGCCAATTACTGCAATAGCGCTGGATGGCTCCGGCGTGATTGTGATAAGAGCGTTTGTTGACACAACCTGATTGTGGTCGTTTATCGCCACAATTTCACCTGAATCCGCAAAATTAATGTAGTCAACAGTTCCATCACAACTTCTGAATAAGCCGCAACCATATACCCAGATATCACCATCACCTTCGCCTATGATCTCGCCGAGGTTGTTCATATCTATCGGGCTGACATGCATGGCCACCTGAGTGCCGTCTGGATGCAAAATTATGGGCTCGCACCAGTAAACCCCCGGTATGGCCCCGACCACCTGATCGAGATTATTGATTTTTACCGGGATATATGCAGACGGGCCATATGCGCGCGTTCCATCCGCATCGTCCCAGACAAACGGGTGAGATAATGCATCTCCCCATAAATCTTCTAGCGGATTAAAACATGCGCCGACAATATGTCCGCTATCATTGATATCGGCAGCAGTGCCATAAGTGCATCCCAAAAGCAGAGGAAGGCCGGTCATGCCGGTCCCACTTTCCCAGATAAACGGCAGGCGATTTTTTCCACTGTTGACATATCCCACAATCTGCCCCTGGTTATTGATCGCAGTAGCCGTACTTGATTGCGCTCCGGGAAGTATCCCCAGATTGATCATGCCGGTATCTTTTTGCCAGAGAAATGCCGTATCTGAGTAGGTGCCACTAGTGCTGTGGCAGTATCCAACGACCTGGCCGTTGTCATTGATCTCAGTCACGATTGTGCTGTCATAGCCCGAAAGCACTTCAATAGAGGTGAATGTTCCTGCCTCCCACAACGCCGCTCCGCGCCATGCGCCGGACTCAAATACGCGCCCCGCCACCTGGCCCTTGTTATTGATATCGCACGGCTGGAAATTGTCAAATGCCTGTACTGTATACGTCAGCGCATCGGCGACCGTAACAACAACGCACTGCATACAGATTATCACTAATACTATCTTTGCAGCTTTCATTATTGTTGAGACCTCCCGTAGCATTTTGATAAAGCAGAAGCAACTTGCGTTTACCCAATGTGCCTGCCCGCCAATCCTTTGGTTGACGAATTGCTGCCTGCTCCAGTAGCATGGTTTTGGTAGATGTTTGGTTCCAGTTGCAGCACCAGATTACCAAACCATACAACCTTACCAGGCAATCGCACGAGATTGCAAAAAACACCGCACGAAAGTGCCTGATATACCCAACCATTGTGTTGTAGAATTTGAGGGTAGCAACCCAATGACACCCTCTCCTTTATGAAGATGGCCGCCATAGAGCGGCCATCTGTTTTCTAATAATACGGAGGTGACAGATTGCTGATAGTAGGCGAACGAATCAACACATCTCGAAAGATAAAGGGCGAGCCGGTTATAGAAACGGCTGTTACAAACCGTGACGCCGATTACATTGCAGACCTCGCAAAAAAGCAGTTTGAAGCGGGCGCGACATACATAGATGTCAACGCGGGAACCCTGACCTCGGGTGAGCCTGAAGCTCTTGAGTGGCTCACTAAGACTGTGATGGAAGCGGTAGATGCTCCGATCTCGTTTGATACGCCAAACGCAGCCGCTCTGGAACGCGCGCTTAATGTGTATGATGCGGGCAAAGGCCAGCCTATGATCAACTCGATAACTGCGGAGTCTGGGCGATACAAAAACATTTTGCCGTTTGTTTTGGAGTATAAGGCAAAGGTAATTGCCCTGGCTATGGACGACACCGGTATCCAGCAGGACCCTGCCAAACGTCTGGATGTCGCAAGAAAGCTTATTGTCGATTTGACCGGCGCAGGTGTGCCGCTGGATGATATATACGTTGATCCGCTCACTTTCCCGATAGGCACGGGCAGCGATGTCGCAGTGACCATGTTCGATATTATTGATAAGCTCCGGGCTGAGTATCCGGGGGTGCATATAATCGCGGGGCTAAGCAACATCTCGCACGGCATGCCCGCCCGCAAGCTCCTGAATCAGGCAATGACAGTGCTTTGCATGGGCAAGGGCTTGGATGCAGGTATTGTTGACCCCAATGACAGGTATCTTATGGCTCTTATCGCCGCGACCGAATCGCTACTTGGTCGCGACGATTATTGCATGAACTATATATCGAAATCACGCGAGGGAGCCTTCGAGGGGCTATAAGTTTTTCTCATCACGAAAGCATGAAAATTAGAAAACACTAAATTTTCGTGCTTTCGCTCTTTCGCGATTTCGCGATTAAGCAGGCGTAATGTATGATATCCGGCAGCAATCTGGAATGTGTTCTAAGCGAAGGCCACTTCGCTGTATGTGGTGAGATGAGTCCGCCGCTGGGAGCAGACAAATCCGTAATTCTCAAAAAGTGCGGCTATTTCAAGGGCTTTGTCGATGCAGTGAACCTCACAGACAACCAGGCTGCTATTGTGCGCATGAGCTCGGTAATGTCGAGTGTGTTTGCACTGGAGGGCGGTATTGAACCGATCATGCAGATGACCTGCCGCGACCGCAACCGCCTGGCGCAGCAGTCGGATATACTGGGCGCATGCGCAGCAGGAGTAAAGAATATCCTCTGCCTGACGGGTGACTATATGAGCTTCGGTAATCACCCGGATGCCAAAGGCGTGTTCGACCTCGATTCCGTCCAGCTCATTAAAACATGCGCAGGAATGAATGATGGCAGGTTCATTTCGTGTGATGAGATAAAAGTCCCTCCGAAGATATTCATCGGCGGGGCCGCGAACCCGTTCGCCGAGCCTCTGGAGATGCGGATTATTCGCCTGGGCAAAAAAATACGGGCAGGTGCGCGTTTCATACAGACCCAGCCTGTCTTCAATTTTCAAAAGTTCGAACGGTGGATGCAGGCAGTGCGCGATGAGGGTTATGACCGGGATGTATTTATTCTTGCGGGTGCGATGCCGGTTAAGTCTGTGAAGGCTCTGGAGCATATGCGGAACAATGTGCCGGGAATGAGCATAGCGGACGAATATTTCTCGCGCATGAAATCGGCAGATGACCCAAAGGAAGAGGGCGTCGCTATATGCGTCGAGACAATCAAGCGGCTAAAGGAGATACCCGGCATTGCAGGTGTGCACATTATGCCCGTGATGTGGGAGTCGATCACACCGAGGATAGTCGAGGAGGCGGGTCTGCTTCCAAGACCGGTGTTAGGCGATGCCGAGGGCAATGCAAAGATAGAGTAAGTATCTGGAATAAATTCCCGATACACCGAATAGACATTTTTCTGATTTCGTGTTTTTTCCTTTCGTGTTTCCGTGATTAAGTCTCTTAGGTAATAAAAGATGAGTAAACTCAGCGAGAGAATCGGCAATTTCGTTCTCAGGCACTCGCCTCTCCATAAATGCGCGCATTTTGCCGAGAACTGTATTAAGAAGCCTGTGTTCGGCTGCCAGGACTGCGGCCAGTGCGTGCTCGGTTATGACGGTCTCACCTGCCCGATGCGCTGCCCAAAGCAGATCAGGAACGGCCCGTGCGGGGGAACCCGCGCTGACGGACATTGTGAAGTTTACCCGGAGCGGGCTTGTGTGTGGTGGCTGATATACCAGCGATCCAAGAAACTTGGGATGACAGGTAAGCTCAGAAAATATCACGTGCCTGTCGACCGCAGGCTGGAACACACCAGCGCGTGGATGAATATGTTCGCAGGCAAGATACTTCCCATATCGCTTTGCAGGGACCTAAAGAAGGGCGAACTCGGCGAGATAGAGAAGAAGTATTAGCCGGTGACATTTGATGGAGATCACTCTAGTTCGGTCAGATTTGAAATCTGCGCCGAAACTGAGTTTGGAGGTCTCGCCACCTTCGGCGGCGGCTCCGGCCGCTTCGCAACCGAAGCAACCCAAGGGGCGTAATTAGCGGATGAAGCATTTGCGATGATGATTTAGAGGCTTATCAAACTTGATGGGCAAATGCTTCATCCCTACGGCTCATTCAGTGTTTGATGCATATCATTTGGTTTGAGCGGATTTGCAATCTGCGGGAGAATGAATATCTATGCTATCCGACGTAGAAATAGCACAACAGGCTAAGCCTGATCATATAAGAAATATAGCCGCCAACCTGGGTCTGACTGAAGACGATCTGCTGTTTTACGGCAAGGATAAGGCGAAAATTTCACTGGATGTAATCGACGCTCTCTCAGACAAGCCCGACGGCAAGCTCATTCTGGTCACAGCTATTACGCCCACCCCTGCTGGCGAGGGAAAGACTACCACGACAGTCGGCTTGGGAGACGCGCTGAAGAGGCTGGGTAAGTCCACCTGCATAGCAATCCGCGAACCCTCGCTGGGGCCATGCTTTGGTATAAAAGGCGGGGCTGCAGGCGGCGGTTATGCGCAGGTGATACCAATGGAAGACATCAACCTGCACTTTACCGGCGACTTCCACGCCGTCACCACTGCGCACAACCTCCTGGCTGCAATGCTCGACAATCACATCCACCAGGGCAACGCGCTGGATATAGATATCCACTCGATCACATGGAAACGAGTGATGGATATGAACGACCGTGCGCTGCGTGAGATCGTTATCGGCCTCGGCGGCAAGACAAACGGCACCCCCAGGCAGTCCGGTTTTGACATCACCACCGCATCTGAAATTATGGCTCTGCTGTGTCTCGCTACGGATCGTAAAGACCTGGAGAACAGGCTGGCAAATATAGTTGTTGGATTTAACAAATCCGGCGCTCCGGTCACCGCAAAAGACCTCAATGCAAGCGGCGCGATGGCTGTGGTGCTCAAAGACGCGCTCCTGCCGAACCTGGTCCAGAGCTTGGAGCATACGCCCGCGTTCGTGCACGGCGGTCCGTTCGGCAACATAGCTCACGGCTGCAACTCGCTGATCGCGACCAAAATGGCTTTGAAACTGGCTGATTATGTGGTGACGGAGGCAGGGTTCGGTTCTGACCTGGGTGCTGAGAAGTTTTTCAATATCAAATGCCGCGCTGCCGGTCTTAAACCCATGACCGCCGTTATAGTTGCCACTATCCGCGCGCTGAAGATGCACGGAGGCGTTGCGCTTTCTGACCTTGCCCAAAGCAATCCGACTGCCGTCGAGCGCGGTATTGAAAATCTTAAGAAGCATATCGAAAATGTGCGCAGTGCGGGTCTGGAGCCTATAGTGGCGATCAATAAGTTCCCGACCGACTCAGATGAGGAGATCGGGACTCTGTCGGCTTGCTGCGGCAAGATGAATGTTAAGTGGGCGCTATCTGATGTCTGGGCAAAGGGAGGTGAAGGCGGCCTTGAGCTAGCCCAGTTAGTCCTCAAAGCATGCGAAGGCAAGAGCAGTTTCCACCCGACATATTCGACCGATCAGCCTATAAAAGATAAAGTGGATCAGATAGCCGGGCTCTTTTACGGCGCGGATGGAGCAGACTACCTGCCCACAGCAAACACTCACATCAGGCAGATCGAGTCTCTTGGTTTCGGTAAGCTCCCTATCTGCATTGCCAAGACTCAAAGCTCTCTCTCGGACGATCCCAAGAAGATCAACCGCCCCACAGGCTATAGAATAACAGTCCGGGATGCAAAAGTGAGCGCAGGCGCGGGGTTTATTGTCATCTACGCAGGCAATATCATGACCATGCCCGGGCTGCCCAAAGTCCCGGCTGCTGAGAAGATAGGCTTGAATGCCGATGGAGAGATTTACGGACTGTTCTAGGAGGCTGAGTTGTTTGGATATCAAGCAGTCTATGATGATGATTTCTTCGATGCGCTCGACTATGCAGCAAAGAACGGCTTCGACTTCGTTTCTTTTGACCTGAATGTGCCCCGGTTCTATATTGACGGGCTGCCTGATGCCCGTTTAGATGAAATACGAGGTTATGCCGTCTCGAAGAATGTGAAGCCGGCATTCCATGCGCCCGGAGACAATATCAGCCTGTATACAGACTATCCTGCAATCCGCTCTGGAATCCTTGAGCACTTCTCATCTATTATCACTTCAGCCCAACATCTGCAGGCCCGGCACACAACAATTCACCCCGGCGCGTATCCGTCTCTCAAAAAGTTTGATGCAAAAAATGACGACTTTGTCGCTGCCCATCGCGACTACTTCAGCCGTATGCTCTATGAAAATGTCATGCATCTAGCCGACCGGGCGAAGGATGTTCTGCTGTGCCTTGAGAATTTCAACTTCACCGATATTACCATGGAAACAGTCGATAAGCTGCTTGCAAACACAGACAGGTTGTTTTTAACCTGGGATATAGCCAAGACGTATGACCGCAGCCTTCAAAAAGATGAAATGGTTGAGAGCTTTATGCTGAAGCACTGCGACCGCATACGCGAAATCCACATCCACGACATTATCAAAGATTTCAGATCACACCAGATTGTCGGCGAAGGCGGAATAGACTTCAGCCAATATGCCGATCTCCTGCATCGTCCCGATATTGCGATTACTATTGAAGTAAGGCCGCGTGAGGCGGCCAAAGTTTCGAGAGATAGTATTATCTCAATGCTCTGCTGAAAAGACAGCCGCATCATTCTTTGACAGCTCTACCTTAACCTCAGAACTCTCTGCATCCGCCTTGCCATAGAAAACATTCGCAAGTCTCCAGCCGGATGATAGCGTAAATATATCGCTGATGTCGTTAGGAGACTGGTTTATTGCCACGATCAAGCGATGATCATTGCTGACCGGGTGCTCTGTAAGAGCAATCATTGGGTGAATTTTGCGCACCACACGATTATTGACTGCTTCTCGTGAAATATATTGATAGACCCTCCAGCAATCGGGCGAATCCTCTAAATGAAATGCACCCGGTGTCTGGGTCAATATTTTCTCCAGCGGGACTGAAATGAAATAGACTTTTCCCTTGCCGTAGTTTGCTACGGTAAACGCAGGGTTGCCGTCTGTTTCCGTAGCCAATACCTGTGCGCGAGTCGGGTTGAACCTGGTCTTAAATGACCCTGCGCAGGGGATTTCGAAGCAGCCATCTATGCCGTCTATCTTTATTGTGCCAAAGTCACGTCTTCTCTCACGTGTCTGCGGCTCCAAGCCAGTAATTGATTGCAAGTCGCTCGGCATACCATCGTCCAGCGAGATATATAAAGCAGCGCCAGACTCTACTTTTGCCAAGAGTTCATTCAACCGGGTGCGAGAAATCATCTCTCCGCCCGAGAGCGACGGCAGCAAATAAAGCTGAGCATCCTTTATAGGCTGAGAGGAGTATAGGAACTCGATATCAAAGCCTGCCTGTTTCGCCAGTATAAAACTGCTGTAGGCAGCGCCCCACTGGTCCTGACCACGAGTAAGGATACAAACTGCTTCAGAAGTGCGCTTAGGCAGAGCCGAAAACGGCAGGCTGGCAATAAACCGCCGGAATTTACCCATCTCTTCGATCACAGGCTTGGGCGATCCGTCTGTGCACAGCAGACCCAGCTCACGCTCGACCGCCTTCCAATCGTAAGGAGCATGCGCCAGGTTGGTCTGGTCGTTCGCGCACCACCAGAGCATGCCATGGCAGTCATTGGCCCACAGCGAAAAGAGGCAGCTTCGAGCAAAATCGGCAGCAACACTCTCGCTTGCAATCATCGGCCCGAGAGTTCCTATCTCCTGACACAGACACGGCTTGCAGCCGATATCGCTGTAAAATCGAGATTCTGCAGTGGAGTGAGAGATAGTGCGTATAGTATTTACCGGGTCCTGGTCACAGTGAGGGGTAAAAACCGGGTAAGAGTGAGTCGTCAGTATATCCGTCAATTCACCCTGGTCCTGAATTGTCCAAGTGCCCTCTGGTGAGAGGCCGTGCATCCCTGATATTACAGGCCGAGTCTGGTCGATAGCTTTTATGGCATTTGAGATTGTTGCTGTCCACGCATAGGCCTGGTCCTGAGTCGCGGCTGCCATGCAGTTGCATTCATTTCCCAGGTCCCAGCCTGCAATTGCCGGGTGAACCCGAAATGTGGTCACAAAATGCCGAATGAACCTCAGTTCCCATTTTATAGCAATAGGGTCGGTGAGCACATTGAGGCCTTCAATGGCAGGCGGAACAAAGAGGCGTCCGCTCATCCATCCGGTTATCAGTCCGACTATGCAGCACTGGTTGTGCTTATCCAGCATATCGAGGAAGTCGGCAAAATGCGCCATAGCCTCTGCAGACATTCCTGCCTGCCCGCAAGGGTCATCGGTCAGAGGGAGCTCACCATGCCGAATTTCCTTGCGGTATCCTCCGCCGCCGTAGAGCTGAGTTATGGGCTGAAAGTCCGGCCACAGGGGAAATACTCGCAGTACCTGCAGTCCGGCTTCAGCAAGGCGAGCAAGGTCCCACTCGACCACATCAGGCTGCCAGTCTCTCCACATGTGAGTGCCGGCGTGAGACGCCCAATAGTTACACCCGACGACAAAGCCGCCGGGCTTAGTCAGATCGATAGAAGATGTCATTTTAGTTTTCGTCGCTATTACCGCCATGTACTAACAAGACCTGCCGATTCGTCAATGCCCAGCATAATGTTCATATTCTGAACCGCTGCTCCAGAGGCTCCTTTGCCGAGATTATCCAGCCCTAAATCAGCAAAATTCTATCTTTGTTGCCGAAAACAAATGGCTTATGCTTCACCTGCTCATCTCTTGGTATTATCAGTTTTTGCGACCGGCGCTGCCTGAGCCTCCGCGCGTTCAAGGGTTACGGCAACAACCTTGATATCAGGATTCTTTGGCAAAGTAATTCCCGTCAAAATACGTGATGCATTTACAGGGATCACATAATCATAAAGATAACACGGCGTGCCGACCTCATCGCCGCCGTGGCTGTGTCGATGCCGGGCGGCAAACCCGATCTTCTCCCCGTGTGACGGTCCCTTGCTCCAGTCGCTGACTTGCAGTGGCATACTCCTCGGATATTTCGTGTAGTCAAGCGAGACATCGCCCGATGCGTCGCCGTTAGTGGATGCAGCCAGTATATGCAGTGACTTGTATGAGCCTTGAGCAAATGTCAAGCTCTGTCCATCGCAAGCAACAGCGCCGGGAGTGCCGGGAGTCTTGTCGGGATACAAAAAGCTGATCCTGCCCTCGGGTTGATCATCGCGGACCCAGTTGTAACCCGTCGGGTAGACGCGCTTGACCTCTTTAGTCATGCCGGAGTCTGGCGGGATCAACTCGGACGGGAAGCTGGAACCTTTGCCGTCGAAATCACCGGATGTTCTGTCCGTGTCGGGGCTTGAAAGTTGGACATTGCAGAGCTTGCTCAAGTCTTCAAATGCAAGCCTGCCGCCTTTTACTTCCACAGTCACAGGCAAGATATCGCCGCCCCTGCTTAGCGGTCCGGTCGAAAGCCACTGCTCATCTATCATTACATCCCAGACCAGCACATACTGGCCGTCATATTCCGGGGCTTTGACTTGAGCGGATATCACAATCGGCCAGCCGGGCTGAATATTCTGCTTGATGGGAGTGGTGATACCATCCCAGAGCATTTCAGTGCCGTCCAGATAATACCAGTGATAACCTATCTTGGTGCGCTTGCGGTCCCAGGTCTGCGCGCCGCTGTTGCGCACCACAACCTTGGCTTCAAGCGTCTTCCCGGCATCGATAGTTTCCGGCAGATCGCAGTCTACTATCCTGGGACCGTAGTCTTGATCATATATATTCACTACACGGTTCAGAGTGCGAACGCCGCTCTCCGACAGCCAGTTTTTGCCGTTATATATGTCAAACCTAAGCTGATAGCTCCAAGGCTCGGACTGCTTGCTCGCCGCGAGGGGCTTTTTATTCGCACCGGCAAGGTTAAGGTCAAATGCAAATTCGCCGACCTCACCCGGCTTGCAGTCTCTAGCGAGCACACAACGAACATCCTTGATCGGGACTTCCTGGCTGGAACCGTCATTACTTACTTTATAGAGTTTGCAGCCGAGCTTAGTCGCACCTTTGAGCCAGGCCTGTGAGCCGTCATTGCGGACGCGAACAGTCATCGGGTAGTTCTGGTTTGAGGCAAGCATCACCGGACTATTGCAGGTAAGCCACGTCGCTCCCCAATCAGGTACCTGGCCGACCGTCACAGGAACAACCAGCGGTTGATCACCGAGATTTGAGAACCATTTGCCGTCGGATGTCCTGATAAGCTCGAACCGAAGCTCCCAATTGCCGTCCGGGATCGCCGCCCCCTGAGAGTTGACTGTGGCGATACCAGCATCGACTGTAATTGTCTCACCCGGCAAAACGTCACGTCCGAGAGGCACGCGCACCTTGCTCTCGCCGTAATATCTGCCGCTCTTATACCAGCGATATGCCATGGCATAGCCATCGGACATCCGCCAGGGTGAATTGCCGATGTTTTTGATCTCAAGCTCAGCCTGAGCTATCTGCTTCGAGCCGATCACAGGCGGCACGCTCACCCGCAGATACTGCGCGTCGAAGTCTTTATTGCCATGGAAACGTTTTGCATTGGCAGCAGTGGCATCGGTGTATTTGCCGTCGTACTGGCGCGAAGAGCAGATATCGGCGCCGATGGAGAAATTATCCCAGGAATCACAAAGCACCCAGCTCGATTTCTTATCGATTGCGGATGCCCACTGCTTGTCATAGGCTTCGCCATTGGGCCTTGAAGATATCTGATTATCAGCATTTGGTCCGCACAGATCACATCCGGGTGTGACAATACTGCTCATCGTGCCTGCAAGGATCGAATCAAACACCAGCGGGCATCCGCAATCTTTCTCAAACTGCTCACTGCAATGATCTTTTATATTCTGACTTAAAGCAGGCCCTAAAAATACGATCGGACCGATCTTTCCCGCGTTTGGCTTTCCTGTCTGGGCCAGCGCGCGAAAGTCACAAGGCACGCGGTCAAAAAAGCTCTTTATCGTGCCGTATGCCGACTCAGGTGTCTCCGCTGAAGTAGCTGCAAAGAGCATAGCCGCTCTCGGGTAGGGCTTGCCCTCCGCCCGAAACTCCTCAAGCGCGCTTACCATACAGTCCATTCCCTTGTCGGCATACCCGGCGCGGCTTGCCGCATCGCCGCTGTATACGGGCGCGACAATATCTATGCCTGCCGCAACCATATCCGAAAGTTGCTCTTTATGCCACTGCACCCTATCGTAGCTAAACCATGGCCCGGCGTTTTTTATGGGGAAGTCGATTAGCGCGGGTGTGCCGTCTTGATTTGTTATGCCCGACACGGGCGCAGCTTTGCGTTTATCCGCCTGATAGTTATAGTCATACCGGGCAAAAACAAGAGGCTGCACAGGGAACTTGGCTTCATAGACAAAGCCTTCCGGCGTAGGTATATCTATCGCATATGACGTGTTCTTGTGCCATTCTTTGTCGGCAATTATGCCATTGATAAGCGGCGCGCGGGTCATATATCGCGCAGATAATACCTTGTCCCAGCTTGTGGTAGCTACGCCGAACGAATAGTTGGCAAACACTATCTTCGACCACTTGGCCGGGTCAAGAACGTCGGCCTCGGTCTTTACATTTTGCGAGAGGCTTACAAAATCGTTAGGCTTATCTCCATGCCTGCGGACGATAAAGTTGAAGCCCATCATATCGCCCGGCGAGAGCTTGTTGACATTCATAACAGCCCAGGGAATAGCCATCTCCATGCTGTAACCCTGGTCTATGTCGTCGCCATTATTGAGAGTGCCCTGCACGTTGTTGCCGTATTTGAACGTCCATATCGTCTTAGGCTCCAGCGATCCCGAATCGCTGCCCGCCTTAAACTGAGCGCCGCCCGCAGGAGAGACGGTCATGGAAAAGCACGTCGGACCGATCTTTTCCGAACGCTCTTCCTGCGTATCGATGAAGACCGTAACGCTGTCGTCACCCGTGACGTCCGCATTGGGGGTCGCATGAGTCGCCCGAATATCAGGGCAGTCGACTGAGACGGCTACATAGAGGTAGGCATCGTCAAACGTGGTATAGCACTTGACCTGGTCCTTGATCGGCTCTTGGGCCATCGCCGGCGAGGCAAACATAATAGTCGTCAACATACAGACAAGCGCAAGAGCGAAATACTTTCCTGATTTCATAAGCGACCTTCCTTGAGATATATGTATCATATTTATGGAGACTTGTATTGAGGGTTTCACCCTCAAGCTCCCATAAGGGGCCTCTGCCCCTTAACCCCGCTGGGGACGCGTCCCCAGACCCCATTACGAAATTGGTTATTCCCCGGCAAAAAAGCCGGGGAATAGCCAATTTCGAGACAGAAGGTCCAGGAAACCGGGTTTCCTGGCAGAGTCCAGAGACAGAGTCTCTGGTGGGGATTGGGGGCAAAGCCCCCATCCAAGACTTCCTTAATTATGACAGACATTATTTCAATTTACACACGAAACGCGCAATACGTTCGATTGCTATCTCGATCTTTTCTATAGAAGTCGCGTACGAGCACCGGATATGGCCTTCTCCGCATTCACCAAAAGCATTTCCCGGCACAACGGCCACTTTTTCTTCAAACAGGAGCCGTTCAGCGAACTCTTCAGAACTCAAGCCGGTTTCCTTAATGGATGGAAACACGTAAAATGCTCCTCTGGGCATCAGACAGCCAAGACCTGCATCGTTGAGACCCTTGACTATCACCCGTCTGCGCTGACTGTACTGCTCGATCATGCTCTCGCTGTCTTCATAGCCGTTCTTGATAGCTTCCAGAGCGGCGACCTGGGCCATTACCGGCGCGCACATCATACCGTATTGATGGATCTTCATCATCGCTTCGATTATATCCGGCGCGCCGCATGCGTAACCGATCCGCCATCCTGTCATTGCGTATGCTTTGGAAAAACCGTTGAGCAGGATCGTGCGCTCATAGGCTCCGGGAATGGTCGGCACGCACGTATGACGTCCATCGTAGGTGAGGCGGTCATATATCTCGTCGGAGATTATATATAGATCATGCTTGACTGCTATTTTAACGATCTGCTCCAGAGTATCACGCGATGCCACTCCGCCTGTGGGGTTGGTCGGGTAGCTGATCCAGATAGCTTTTGTTTTGGGAGTGACTGCGGCCTCAATCTGCTCGGGTTTTACTGCAAATCCGTCCTCCATGTAAGAGCAGACCGGAACGGGCACGCCGCCCGCAAAGCTGACGCACGGCTTATACGCCACAAAGCAGGGTTCGGGTATTATCACTTCGTCGCCGGGGTTTAAGATAGCGCGCATGGCAAGGTCCATACCCTCGCTGACGCCTACAGTAATCAGAATTTGATTGTCTGGATTATATGTAAGGTATTCGTGCTTGCGCAGATAGTCGGCGATAGCCCGTCGCAGTTCGATGGCGCCGTAGTTGGAGGTGTAGTGAGTCTTGCCTCGTTCGAGCGAGTAGATGCAGGCCTCGGTTATTCGCCACGGGGTGTCGAAATCGGGCTCACCTACGCCCAGCGAAATGACGTCCTGCATCTGGGATACTATATCAAAGAACCTGCGTATTCCGGACGCAGGTGTCTGGCTAACCACTTTGGATATTGGTTTCATTCTTGCCTCTCTCAGTTTCTTGTGTGCTCGATCATCAGTTGCCTGCTGACGATCGAGCGCCGACAACTGATGAGCGACTTATGGAGCGACGGCCAGTCTGTCTTCTGCTGCGGCGGGTTCTTCGAATATGTCTCCGTCCATCTTGTACTTCTTAAGAAGGAAGCTGGACTTAGTGGAAAGGACTCCCTCAAGCGTGGAGAGCTTCTCCGCGACAAAGAACGCGACATCGCGCATGGTCTTGCCTTCGACGACAACTCTCAGATCGTAGTCGCCCGAGACCAGATATACCGAATGGACTTCAGGATACTTGTAGACCCGTCTGGCGACATCGTCGAAACCGACCCCGCGCGACGGGCTCACCCGCACGTCTATAAACGCAAAGACCTGCTCTTTACCCGTCTTTTCCCAGTCGACGACTGCCTTATAATGCCTGATGATGCCGGCTTCCTCCATCTGCTTGATGGATTTTTCGATCTCCTCCTCGGTCTTGCCCAGCATCACGGCCATTTGCGCCGGGGAGGTACGGGCATCACGCTCAAGAATCTTCAGTATCTGCTTGTCCATAGCTCTTCCTTATTCTTATATTGATCAAAATATACCACTGATGGCGTGTCAGCGTCAATGTCCGAAATTTGCGCCTCTTACCAGACTCGACCCCAGAAATATATAAAACCTGTTTCCGCTCAGTTGGCAATGGCGGATTAGCGTGATATAATAAAAATGTAATTATCCATTCCAGTGATAGTTCTCCTGTTCTTTATGAAGCTGACTTCGGAATATGGACAGAACATGGAGGTGTGCTCAGACAATGAAAACCGCGATCAAATGCAACTGCGGGCAGCGTGTACTTGCTAAGGATGTAATGCAAACAGGCTATTATCTTCGCCTAATAGGTCCCAGCTTTGTCTATGTTAAGTTTCGCTGTTCACGCTGCAAGAAGCTCGGTGAGCAGTTTGTTAAGCAGGAAGACTGGGAAGATGGAATCCTGAACGATATCCCGAGCGAGCTCAAGCCGGAGGAAAAGCCCAGGTTTGAGAAGATGGGTCGGATAGACATTTATGAGTGCATCGACGCCCACTTTGAGCTTGAGAAAACAAACAGCCTTCGCGAAATTATGGATGCGATGGAAGAAGCTAAAAAGTAATCGCGGAACAAAATATGCAACTACAAAAGAGTGGCTGCCGTTGGGCGGTTCACTCTTTTTTTGTGCCTGTGCTCAAGATTTGCCGCCTAACTCAAGCCAGAACCGCTTGTCTTTGTCGATACCGTAGTTTTGGCCGTCCGGAGACCAGGCGATGCCGATCTCATACGGCCCCAACGGGTGGTACAGACCAACCTTCAGATACGAATTTATATAGCGATAGCCGATATCATTGAGACTGTAAGCATAGCTATAGAGGTTATAACTGCACCTTGCCCGCCAATTCTTTGACGGACGCAAGTTGAGGTTTGAAATAAGGCTCAAGCGTCTTGAGTCCAACCCATAGCCCGCTGATGAGTTGGAATTCCACTTGCCCCCGCTCAAAAACAGGCTGCATATAAGCTGATGCACACCTTGGGTTGAAATACTCTCAGTGGTGCCGCTCATGGCATTTAGAGTATAACCGATGGACGCATTGCCGCCATTCCATATGCGCCGCAGGGTCGGGCCCGCTCTCAGGCTTGCGCCCATATCCGCATCGGCCGTCATTGTCAAAGCCGTTATCGCCTCAAAGCCCGTTCTGAATCTGCCATCCCCCGACTCAGCGCGATTGTATCTGAGCCCAAACGATTGATAAAGACAGGAAGATGTAGCCTCGTCGGATTCAGTCCAGAGAGTGCCGTAGCCCAGGGCGTAACTGGGTGATGGTCTGCCACTACTCTTGAAGGCCGCAGGACTGAACACTGCCTTTACGGTGCAGTTTGACTGCCCCACATATTCAAGGCAATTATCAACATATTCCCGGACACTGCTGCCCCCGAAGTATCCGGTGAGTGAATAATTGTATCTGCTCATGCTGCCAGCCACATTGAGCGTCGTGTAATATATATTTTTGGCATAGGTAGAAGACGGTTGATAGCGAGTCGATATGTCTGCCCTGCCGCCGGTCAGCAGCGAACCGAACTCCAAGTGATGTGAGACCTCCAGCGCTTGAGATGAGTTGCCGACCGAGTCGATGAAAACTCTGCCCTGCCCGCTCTCACCCATAGAATAATCCTGGTCCAGACCCAGACTCAGACCCTTTCTGGGCCTGGTGTAACCGCCTGTATCGCTGCCGTCCGCCGCATAGCGAAGCTTGAGCGCGCCGGTCGCCGAATCGGACATCTGATAATACAGAGGCAGGTCCACGAGCATCCCATCATCGGAAGTATAACGAACCTGTTGAAGGATGGACTCTCGCTTCTCATAGCTGTAGGAATAATAAGGCACCTTGAGGATCTCCGCCCGGCCCACATATATGGAGGCTTTGAAAAACAATATCTTATCGCGCGGGATCAAGACGAGTCTTGAGGATACTATCCATGTTTTACCGTCCACATCCGACAGCGGCACAAATCCGGGATCACCGTCGGTCTCTTTTGAACCTACCGGTTCAAGCGCAATATCATACGTTTTGTCTCCGCTTTTATCGTCTGTGCCGAGCAGGCGAATAGTGTCATTTTGAGTATTGCATATAAGAGCATCGGCTCTTACGCTTGTATCGCCTTTACTGACAGTCACGTCACCTTGAGCGAGGATTCGACCCGACTTCTGAGACACCTGAGCAGCGTTGGCCTTTATAGTTAGACCCATATACTCAATAGTCACTCCGCTGCTTGCAAGCACTGTGTCTTTGTCCACACAATATGCAAGCGATCCGCCTTCCATACGGATTGCTCTGGCGCTTGCGGTTGCCTCCTCGTAACCGGCTGAAGACGAGAACTCAACTTGAGCCGAGGCCGATCCGCCGTTTGCTATCGCGTTTATGACTGCGATCTGAGGACACTGTGCGGAGGTCAAAATACCGACGGCGCGACCGCCGGATGTATAGACTGCTGCGGTTATATCGCCCGCTGAGGTCGTCAGACGCACCTCGGTGCCGTCAGAGACCGGCGCGCCATTGGAATCGAGGATTGTAACAAGGACTTGCGAATGGCTCTTGCCGTCAGCCGGGATTATTGACGGATTTGCTTCAACTGAGACGAAAACAGCCGCACCGGCTTGCAGTGGAGTCAACAAAGCCAGCCCTATCAGCAAGAATATAGCGACCCTGAAGGATGACACTTGCGCCTCTCTTTAATAGAATATCGAGGCCCGGTTGCGGGCCTCGATATTCTTGGTTGCTATTTTAGGACTTCGAAACTGGCCGTAAGTGTCACACTAGAGCCTGCTCCGCCGGCAGGTATCGTAACGGTCACTGTGCCTGCTCCCGCTTCAGTCGGGGTGACGGAGTCAGTGCTTGTCGAGAGCGTGAATGTGGCCATGCCGTCACTTGTCTGAGCAGTTGAGGACAACAATGTGCCCTTGCTGGTTGCAGATGTGACTTCCGTGCCATCAACCATTGCGTGGCCGTTTATATCCTTGGCTGTGACCGTAATCACCGCTTGTCCACCGGAGCTTGCCAGCGTATCGGGCGATATTTCGACGCTGCAGTTGGCTGTGGCGGGGGCCCCGGAGAAAATCACCGTCACGGAACTGCTTGTAATGCTGCCCGCTGTTGCGGTCACTGTCACGTTGCCGTCTCCACCGCTTGCGTTCGAGGTCAGTGTTGCGGTAGCTTTGCCATTTGTTGTCGTAGTGGTATTGGAGATCATGCCATGGGTCGCCGTAAACGTGACTGCCGTGCCATCGGGAACTGCGTCCCCTTGCGTATTGGCGACAATTGCCGTCAGGGTAGTTGTGTTGCCGACAATATCCAGACCTCTGATATTTGTTTTATCTGCGCTCACACTTACACTTCCGACTTCGCTCGACACGAACTTTACAGTGGTTGTAGCACTGACACCGGAGCCGGAAGCTGGCGCAGGCACGTCGCCTGACTGACTGGACGCGACGGCAGCCGTGACGGTTGCAGTGCCCGGTGTGCTCTTGTTGCCGCTTGAGTCTTTTGTGACCAGCGATGCTGTGGCGATTCCATTTGAAGTCTCCGATTGCGAGGTAATGCTGCCGTTTACTCCTCCGCTGCTGTCCGTCGCCACACTGAAGTTCACAACAGTGCCGTCGGTAACAAGGTTTCCACCGGAATCCTTAACGGTCGCGGTTATTGCAGCATTAGAGTTACCGTCGCATGAAAGGCTGCTGCTACCGCTGCTGAGGCTGATGGAATAAGGCGGCCCCGCCGTAACTTTGACTGTATCGGTCGCTGAAGTGCCCGACCATGTCGCCGTTATAGTGGAACTGCCGGCCTTAGTGCTGGTAAGAGTTGTGGTCGCCACACCGCTGGATATTGAGACGCTGTCATTGCTGAGCGTTCCTACGCTTGCAGTGAATTTCACGGTGCCGCTGGTCGCCGCGTTGCCCTGTGCGTCGGAGCAGGTTGCCTTGATCGTAGATGAAGTTGCGGTGCCGCCGCCATTTGTTATTTGAATTGTAGCGGGGCTTACCTCCAGCTTGATACTGACCCCAAAGGAAACTGTTGTGCTTGCTGTCGAGCCATTACATGTGACTTTAACTACAGCATTGTTGTCCGTTGTCTTGCCGGTCAGCGTTGCGGTTGCGATTCCACCCGATGTCACAGTCGTCGTATGATTGAGCGTGCCGACTGTAGATGAGAAATCGACCCTTGTGCCATCAGTGACCAGGTCTCCGTTCGCGTCTCTAATGGCGGCGGTTATAGTAACAACGCTGCTGTCGCCATTTGTGTCGCTGTAACTGGTAGTCTTTTCGGCTTTGAGAGTGATCCCGGTGCCGCTGTCCGAGCTGCCGCCGCCGTGATTTCTGGTAAGCAGATATGTTGCCAGACCGATGCCCAGCGCCCACCATATCCATTTTTTGAATTTGGAGGATTTCTTTTTGACTTGAGGGATGCTTGTAATCGGAGCTTCGTCGCCTGCGCGTATTGTCGTTCCTTCGGCACGGTTGGAAATCGCAATTCTGGATATGCCCCAATTGACCTGCACGACTTCGTAGTCGGCAACTTTCATTCCGTTTTGTACTATGCTGCCTTTAGAGCCGACATGAATGCCCTCTCCTCTTCCGGCATTGATATAGAGGTTTCCGGCAGTATCGGTAAAGCTTGAAATTGCCACCGATTGGGTTGATTTTGCACCCTCGGTCGCGTATATTGGAGTTATGATCGACAAGACCATAACAATCACAAGCGCTAACGATAACCTGGAGGCAAATTTTCCTGTAATTGCCTTTACACTCATTGTATCCTCCTGATTTATATTGCAGACAAAGCTGAGGTTCTTGCGATTATAATACCTCTGCCGACATTAGCATGGGTTCCTGAAAATAATATTAATATCGGACTGATAATTTATTTGGCAGATTCACTCAACAAATACAGGGTTGCACCTAAAACGATAAGCTTCTTTTTGAGCGCACCGAAGGTCTTTTCTATACTTGCGCTTAATAATACTAAATATGGTTAAAAAAAGCTATTTACTGGACATGGACGGCGTGCTGGTGCGGGGAAGCTCTGCAATCCCCGGCGCTCAGCAGTTTATTGAGCGGCTGCTTGGTAATGATATCCGTTTTGCTGTGCTTACAAACAACCCTATGTATACACCGCGTGATTTGCAGCACAGGCTCTCGCTCGTGGGTCTCAATGTCCCCCACGATCGACTGTTTACTGCAGCTATGGCAACTGCGCAGTTTTTGCACACTCAAATGCCCGACGGATCGGCATATGTTATAGGTGAGGCAGGACTGACTTCAGCCCTGCACGATGTGGGCTATCTGCAGACCGAACGCGACCCCGATTATGTGGTACTCGGCGAGACTACAAACTATAATTTCGAGCGCATATCCAAAGCAGTGAGACTTGTGGCAGCCGGAGCAAGGTTCATAGCCACAAACCCGGATCCGTCCGGGCCGAGTGAGAAGGGCATCGAGCCCGCATGTGGCGCAATGGCCGCTCTTATGCAGAAAGCTACCGGCATCGCGCCGTACTTTATCGGCAAGCCCAATCCGTTGATGATGAGAAGCGCACTTCGATTTTTGGGAGCACACTCCGAGGAGACGGTGATGGTCGGCGATAGAATGGACACCGACATTGTGGCAGGTATGGAAAGCGGTATGGACACAATCATGGTCCTTACAGGCGTCACTACCAGCGATATGATCACCAAGTTTCCTTACAGGCCGATGAATGTGGTAGATTCTGTTGCGGATATCGAGGTGTGATACTGCCGCAGGCTGGATGGCAGCTCCAAGGCAATCCGCTGTTTACGAGGGGCTAAAACCTTCCGACGATTATTGGGTAAGTGACAAATAGACTTTTGCTGCCGGTTATTACTGTGAACCGTATTATAACATCCTGCCTCGCATTATTGGCGCTGTTGGCTCCGGCTCAGGCGTACGCCTACAGTCGCGGCGCAGAAACCTCGCTGTCAAAAACGATGAAGACGGAGTTCTTTACCGTTCATTATGACCCCGCCGATCCTTATCTGCCGCAGCTTATGTCCGAAACAGCGCGCATAGCGTTAATTCGTATCAGCCATGATTTAGGCTATGAGCCTGAAAAGAACAGGCCGTTTGTTCTCAACATATACCCCACCCACAACTCATTTATAGAGGCAGGCGGGTTGAAAGACAGCAAGTTTACAGTGGGAACAGCAAGCAGCCGGGAAGTGATCTCAGTCGACGCCAGTGGTGTATTCGCATCCCCAACGGATACAATAAACCATGAGATCACACACATGGTAATATTCAGAATTCTTTGCAGAAACGTTTCGCGGTTTCCACTATGGGCAAATGAGGGTCTCGCGCAATATGAGTCCGAGGAATTTCCTGACGCCGACAACACCCTCGTAGCGAACGCAGCGGCAGACGGCGCTCTAATCCCTCTTTCTTACTTTGTGGACCGCTTTCCAAAGGATAAGTCGGACCTTGCATATGCCGAATCGGCATCCGCAATACGCTTTATGGTCAAAAAACACGGTAAGTCGTCTCCTAAGACTATGCTCAGAGAACTTACGCTTACCGGCTCGTTTGATAAGGCCATGCTGAAGGCCACAGGTCAAACAGCCAACACGTTTACAGATAGTTGGGAAGCCCATGTTACAAAACGATACTATGCTCTTAAGTTGACACGCATAGCGATGGGCGTGATCCCGGTTGTTATGGCTATTCTTGCAATCATAGCTTTTTTTGTCAGACGTAAACAGAAGATCGAAGCCGCAAGACAGTGGGAGCAGGAGGAGTTCGACGAAGCCATGCGCAGGCAGCTCGGCAATGACTGGTGGAGATAAACAGTTTCGATGTGCGAATTTGACCTGCGCTGGGGTGTGTATGTCAAATCTACGGAAATAACCAAAATTTAGGCAGGTTGCTCTAATCGCGAAAACACGAAAGGGCGAAAACGCGAAAGGATCAGCGAGTGAAATGAATTCCAATGCAATTTATGGTTTG
>JBDKUO010000019.1 GCA_039679645.1 Armatimonadota bacterium | reverse complement strand
CGTCCATTTATTGCTCCTTTCAGAAACTTTGAGCGGTTCCTGAAACTGAGCATGATGGACGACTCCAGCATATGTCAAACTATGGGAGTCTCCCCGGCAAAGCCGGGGGTTTACCCTTATCAATTATTTCGCCGTCAATTTCAAAATCGACTATCAGAACGCCGATGGCGATATCTCATATTATTATCCTGACTTCGTTGTAAAACTATCTCAGGATGATGTTTGCGTTGTAGAGACAAAGGGGCGGGAAGACTTAGACGACCCTTTGAAAATCCAGAGGCTCGCCGCATGGTGCAATGATGTTAATGCCGCTAACGACGCAGACAAGTATTCTTATCTCTATATAAGGGAAGAGGAATTTGAGAAGTATCAAGTCGGTAGCTTTGAGGAGCTGAGAAACGTATTCGCAAAGTAAGAGTACGTTAGCGACCTGTTCCGCTGTTTATCGGAATTCAAGCGGGTCCTTCCCACCCTATCCACGTGCCGGGGGTCTGAGTCACCGCGGTTTTCCTCGGTTTATATGCTATATTTTTTGCCTGACAATTTCACAATGTGGTTGAAAACTGTCAATGAGCTGAGCTTAAAATGTTGACACTTGAAAACTTGATTTCTTGCAGGCTTTTTTCAAACGTGTTGACACTGCTTGATACAGGGTGGTATGATACCATCACACGGTAACACGAACCAAGGACGGTTACAGGTGCTTTACAACCGTCCTTGGTTATTGACAATCAAAACTTTTGCAACCGTCCTTGGTTTTTGCCCAAGGGGTAGATTTGAGAGTGGTTAGCTCAGCGGTAGAGCGGGCGGCTCATAACCGCTTGGTCCTTAGTTCGAATCCGAGTGGGCCCACCATTATTTTGTCGATGCCACTGAGAATGTCCTGTATTCCCCTGTCGCAGGTGACCATACAGCGTGCACATTTTCTATGTAGCTCATCCTTGGGCCATTCTTTAGAGCCACCAATAGAGCCTCCAGCGGTCCTTCCTCACCTTCGGCGATAACCTCGACATCTCCATTGCGCAGATTTCTAACCAATCCGACCAGATGCAGCATGCGAGCCTGCTCGATCACAAAATATCGAAAGCCCACACCCTGCACGCGTCCCTGCACTACTGCTCTGAGCCGCTTTGTTTTGCCCTCATACTCCATTACCGGCTCTTAACCTTAACAGGACTGCCCATCGCAGCAGACTCATTGCAGACCAGAGTAACTGCCAAAGTTTTGATCGCATCATCGTAAGTCGAGCGGATATTGTCTCCGTTGCCTGACCTGATTGCGTCAATAAACGCCTGGTTCTCGGCAAGCATTGAATCTACACCGCTGGTGAAGACCTCCGTATGACCAGGCTCAATCACCTTCAGATCGCCATGAATCTCTATTACCAGGTCCTTGGCGATGACATGCAGCCCGACCTTATAAGGCACGCTGAGCATACACGTGTTTGAAATGCATCCGACCGTGCCTATAAACCCGACTCTAACTGACATTAATCCTCACCAATACAATAAGGTAGTAATCAATCGTGAAAACGCGAAAATACAAAAAAACCTCTGCTTCGCGTTTTCGCCATTCTATAATTCTCGGGCGAATGCCCCGAAGTAAAACCTTGATGCTCGCTTCTAGCTCAACGCATTTTCAATCGCCTTCGCATCAGACAAAACCTTGGGCAGATCAGCGAGAGCCAGCATACTTGCCGCATCGCACAATGCATGGGGCGGGTCAGGGTGAACCTCCATAAAGAGCGCGTCTACACCTACTGCAACAGCGCCCCTCACAAGATGCGGAACAAACTCCCTTGCCCCACCCGACGCATTACCCAGACCGCCGGGCCTTTGCACTGCATGAGTTGCATCAAAAACTACGGGGCAGCCTAGAGAACGCATTGCAGGCAAACTGGTCATATCCACAACGAGAGTGTTATACCCGAAAGATACACCGCGCTCAGTCAGGCTGATATTCTCATTTCCCGTGCTCTTTGCCTTGCCGACACTGTTTTTCATATCCCACGGTGCAAGGAACTGGCCTTTCTTAATATTCACGCACTTGCCTGTCTCGGCGGCTGCTACGATGAGATCGGTCTGGCGGCACAAAAACGCGGGAATCTGCAGAATGTCGACAACCTCAGCGACAGGTTTTGCCTGATAGCTCTCATGTATGTCGGTCAATACAGGCACACCCAGCTTCGATTTAACCGATGCCAGTATCTCCAGACCCTTTTCCAGTCCAGGTCCTCTGAAAGACTCGACCGACGTCCGATTGGCTTTATCGAACGAGGCCTTGAATACGTAGGCTATCCCGAGGCTATCGCAAATACGCTTAGCCTCACGCCCTACCTCAAGGCAAAGCTCTTCCGATTCTATCACGCAGGGACCCGCTATAAGCACAAGCCCCTTGCCATCGCCAAACTCAACATTTCCTGCTCTGGCAATAACCATCTTATGTCTCCTTAAAAAAGCTGAGAGCGGAGAGTAGAGAGCGAAGAGCCCGTACATGCCGCTGCTCAGTCAACTGTTAAAATCATGACCTCAATACTGCGCGCACACGCTCAAGGTCATCTTGAGTATCCACACCCATCGGAGCATCCGCAATCTCGACCATCTTTATTCGATATCCGTGTTCCAAAACTCGAAGCTGCTCCAGCGATTCCGCCATCTCAAGCGGTGTCGGCTCCATTGCAGCGAACTGCAGCAAGAACTGCCTGGTATATGCATACAGCCCGACATGACCATATATACTCCTGCCAACAAGCGGCTTTCTCTCAAATGGAATAGGACTTCGGGAGAAGTAGAGCGCATAGTTATCGAGAGTGACTACGACCTTCACGAGATTAGGGTCCTTAGCCGACTCGGAGTCAATCGGGACCATCAGGCTGGACATGTTCAGGTCCGGCTCTTCATCAAACGGCCTTATCGCATGCTCTATTGACTTTGGGTCGATAAGAGGCTCATCGCCCTGGACATTGACTATTAGTTCCGAATCCAAAGCATCTGCGACCTCTGCGAGCCTGTCTGTGCCTGAGCGGTGCTTGTCTGAGGTCATAACCGCCTCGCCTCCGAACGATTCCACCGCATCGATAATCTCTTTGTCGCAGGTAGCCACGATAACTCTGTCAACAGATTCAGCCTGAGAAGCTCGCTCGTAGACCCATTGGACCATGGGTTTGCCGCAAATATCGACAAGAGGCTTGCCGGGAAACCTTGTCGCGCCCATACGCGCTGGGATAATTACTGTAGCTTTCATACTTGGATTGTAGCATAAAGACGAAGCGCTTTGGAAGAGGTTATAAGTATCTACAGCGCACGGACGTAGGCGTTTCCAGGCACGCGCTTTACAAGGTTCTTCATTTCAAGGACAGTCAGCGTGCCTGAAACCATCGGCGCACTGAGAGATGACTTCTCGATAATTTCATCAACCTGCATAGGATCAAGCGACAGGAGTGAAATAATATCGCGCTCCTGGTCACTCATCGACCCGATTGGAAGCGCAAGCTGAGCCTGATCATCCGCGCTCTTTTTTTCGATACCTAGTTCTTCCAGTATATCTTCCGCGCTCTCGACAAGCTTCGCTCCATCCTTTATGAGCCGGTGACAGCCCGAATTGCGCTCATCACCCACATTGCCCGGCACTGCATAGATATCTTTGCCCTGCTGCAGAGCATAGTCAGCCGTAATCAGAGCGCCAGAGCGCAATGGACACTGGCATACGAGCACACCAATACTCAGACCGCTTATGAGACGGTTTCTTGGCGGGAATCGCCAAGGCTCGGGAGATGAACCTAAAGGAAATTCCGAGACCACCGCCCCACTTTCCGCAATAGCTTCGAAGAGCTTTGTGTTTTCAGCCGGATAGACGACATCAATTCCACAGCCGAGAAAAGCGATTGTCCTGCCGGTCACCTCAAGCGCGCCCCTGTGAGCCGCCGTATCGATACCGCGCGCGCCGCCGCTTACCACGGTCAGACCACGTCCCGCAAGGTCCTTGCCGATTTTTTCGGCGATAGACTTACCGTAAACGCTTGCCTTTCGAGAGCCGACAATCGCAATAGCGAGCTTATCCGACTCAATGATGCTCCCGCGGATATATAACAGGACAGGCGGGTCATAAATTTGCTTAAGAGATGCGGGGTAGTTTTCTGAAGTGATGGGGATCAGGGTAATTTTCCTGGTGTCTATTATTTGCAGATCGCGCTCAATAGCGGCGGGAACAGGCCCCAGAACCTTCGACCTGCCTTTTTCGGTAAGCTGTTCCACTTTTTCAAGGTCGGATTCCGATGCCTCGAAAACGGCCTCAGGGCCGCCGAATCGATCTAATAAAGATCCGGCAGCCCTCGGCGTCAACTCTAATCTGCTCAGCCTCAGCCAAGCCCTGAGTTCAGGTTCGTTCATCATCATCCGCGTGACTTTTTCACGCTCATTATTGTTAGTCTCCTGCAGCAGCCGGTGCCGCACCACCCGCGTCCGTGGGCGTAGTCGGAACACCAGGCATAGGTGGTGGAGGCGGTGGTGAGTTTTGATCGCCTCCGGTGTTGCCTCCGCCCCATGTATTGGTGCGCTTGTTTGGCGTTTGTATCTTATTCTTCGTTGTCTCTTTTGTCTTCTTTCCAGTCGTATCGGAAACCGCCCTTTTGGGCGCAGGCAATGTATTGTCGGCAAAGAAAAACCATTCCTTGCTCAGTGTATTGCCAAAGTAATCTTTCGCTGTGAGCTTTATAGTGTGAATGCCGTCCGGCAGCTTAGTTACAGGCTTACCGTCCTCAGCCACCTCGGTCACATAAGTAATGGTAGAGGTTTCTATGTCGGCTTTATACGCCACAGGGTCATTATCCAGAGACATAGCCACGCTACTAAAATCAACTCCACTGCCAATATCATATATAATAGCCGACATCTTGATAGGCGGCACACCAGACATCGCTATTGCATTTGTCGGTTGAAGCTTAAACTCAGCCGGAGCTTCATTGTCGGGAGCGTCCGGTGAGAAGCAGTGCAGCACACCGTCATCGGTCAAGACAAGCAGCGACTGGTCTGCGACAGTCGGCGAGCTGGACGCGTCAACGTAGTTTGTCCCGGACATGGTGACAAGTGACGGAGAAGCGATATAGCGCCACTTCAATGTCCCGTCCGCAACTGCATATGCTGCGATGACTCCCTTGTTTGTGGTGACATACAGCATATCGTCGGCAACAATCGGACTTGACATTGGAACAGCGCCCAGGTCGATAGGCGCAGCCCACTTAAGTGTCGGCTGTCGACCATTGAGCGTGTAGGCATAGATTTTTTTATCACGGCAGGGAACATATATTTCCTGTCCACAAGCGGCAGGGCTGGCAGCCGCCTCGGCAGGCAATGTAATCATCCATTTTATCTGGCCGCTCCTGATCGGAAGCCCATAAATGGAACTGCCTATCGCCATAACTACCAGGTTATTGGCAATAATCGGAGATGTCCTAACAGGAGCTTCCGGGAGTCTGAACATCCACTTGAGCGTGCCTGTGCCTTTGTTGACGCCGTATAACATTCCATCCATGCATGCGGCAACTACGATCCCCGAACCAACAGCCAGATTTCGAGCAAAATCGTCGCGCGTTGTAAATGGAGACGACCACAGCGCCTCGCCGCTCTCGGCATCAACAGCATATACGGAATTGTCGTCGGCTCCGAAATATATTGCCCCATCGTCAATGACCGGCGAGCATCTTATGGCGCCGCGGGCCTGATAAGCCCACTGAAATACACCCGTCCCGGCATCAACACAATACATATTTCCGTCGACCGAGGTGAAGTATATGCGTCCGCCATAG
The DNA here is from genome assembly GCA_039679645.1 of Armatimonadota bacterium. NCBI lineage: Bacteria > Bacillati > Armatimonadota > Armatimonadota bacterium. Next base: position 12,302 of record JBDKUO010000019.1, on the reverse strand, counting down.
AATGCAGGCGTAGTCTTAATAGACCCAGCGAGCGGCCTGTCTGAGGGATACTGCCATTTCTTTACGCCTGTTGCCAGATCAACGGCAAATACATTGGACCCGCTCGCAAAATAACACACTCCGTCCACAACCAGCGGCGAAGACGGATTGTTGTCAAACTTTAGCGATGTGAATTCCCAGTTCAACGCAAGGGGCAGCCGTAATTTTTCGGAAGTATAGCCACCCTGATTAGGCTCGTAATGCCCCATTAAACAGTCCGCGGAAAATGCAGATGAAGAGGCAGTCAGCAAAATAGCTGCCAGAAGACCGGCACGCCTTAAAAACATCGATATTCCTCCAGGCTCGTTTGTCCTATTGCCCTGCAAGCACAATTATATCGCCCTGCGGCGGGAGCGTCAAATGGTCAAATGGGTATGTCCTACCACTGGTAAGACGCCGATTATTGCCTTCGAGTTCCTGCGGAAATCGGCCGCGACACAATCAGAAGAACTTGAATGTGACATTGACACCACCGACATTGATGATCGCCTGGCCGTCCGACGGGTTAACTGCCGCATCCGAGACACTCTCGACGCTTGTCTGATTGGCGACCTTACCGGTGCGCTGCACTTTACCATTTGCGAAAACGAGAATTTTACCCGAGTCGCCGCGCAAGTCCAGGCTGCCGCTGAATGCATATAGAGCCAGCGGAGTATCCACCTGTTTGCCGACATTGACAGAGCCGTTTACATTGAACGATCTGCCTATCTCAAAATCCACAGGCACACTCAGACCGCCTAGAGCGACTCTTCCCGAGCCGCTGATCACACCTGCGCCGGTCACACTCATTGAAGCATCCGCAATCAGTTTTGGGGAAGACTTGATCGTGCCCTTACCTGCGAGACCGTTTTCATCCAGAACGAGTTTAGCCTGAATATCGGCCCCTGCGGAATTTGCACTAAGCGAAATGGAACCTGTTATTACTTCCTTCGATGATCGGCCAAGAGATATACTCTGACTGCCCAACGAACCAAGCGACAGTGTTCCTGTAGCGCTGCCAGAACCGTCAGGTCGAGTCGTGCCCTTTATATCCGTGATATTGAAACCCGCAATGGTCAGCTTCTCCGGCCACTGCCAAGCCTGTTCATCGGCTGTGCATGTAATCGCCGAAGAGATCAGCAAGACCATGTATGTAATTATTGCGATGCGCCGCATTATCGCGTCCCTCCCTGAGAAACCATCTTACACTATATATTAGACGATACCACGCACACCAATTACCCGCATAGTTTATAGCGATTTGAAGGAGTCCTTGCGCCGAAGTATAAGTATAGCACTGTTGGATAAATAACACATCAGACAGCCAACTGAGCAGCAATGGGTCCGGGCTCTTAGCTCTCCACCCTTTACTCTCAGCTATATCTAAGGAGAATCGAATGGTCGAAAATTACAGGGCGAAATATTTCAGCCGCACGCAAAGCGGTTTCCCGGATGAGGTCGAAATCTTAGGAACAACGTATGTCAAGGTCGAGGACCTTCGATACGGCACAAATCCACATCAGGGAGCAAGCTTCTATAAACCCAAGGATTCATCAGGTATGCCGTTCGGAGATATGGTGCAGTTAAAAAGCGGTAAATCCGGACTTTCCGAGACCAACTACGGCGACCTCAATCACGGCTCAAACATAGTAAAGTATTTCGACAGACCGGCTTGCGCAGTGATGAAGCATCTGAATCCGAGCGGAGTCGCAGTCCAATTCGGCGACCAGGATACACGCACCGTATATCTTCGCGCTCGCGACGCGGACGCCATAGCCGCATTCGGTGGAACAGCCGTATTCAACACTAAAGTGGATGCAGATACAGCCAAAGAGATCATGACCACAGTAGTCGAAGTCGTTGCGGCTCCCGATTTCGATGATGAAGCCCTGCAGATTCTAAACGATCATGACACATATAAGATGAACAAAGAGATCAGGGTCATCAAAATCCCTAACATGACCAGTCTACCTAAGTGGGTCGGCGACCATGCCGCGCCCACTATAAAGACTCTCGCGGACGCCACAGTCGTAGTAGCCGAACCGTTGCTAACCGGCATTAAGAGCGCCTCCGATCTTATGCCTGCTTCCACCGAGCATGCCAAACACGGCAAGTTCGCTATCGAAAAGCAGCCGACCGCAGGCCAACTCGACGACCTGCTATTCAGTTGGTATGTAAACCTCAACGTTCGGTCAAATGGCGTCGTGATCGCTAAAAATGGCGTAACGCTTGCTGTAGGCACAGGCCAACAGGACCGGGTCACTGCCGTCCGCCAGGCCATTGAGAAGGCAAAAGAAAAATTCAAGGGCAGCGAGACACTCGAGGGCGCGGTAATGAGTTCTGATGCGTTTTTTCCATTCCGTGACAGTGTAGACGCAGCCGCCGAAGCGGGAATTAAAGCGATCGTCCAGCCGGGCGGTTCAGTCCGAGACTGGGAATCAATCAAGGCGTGTAACGAACATGGCATTACGATGGTGTTTACCGGCGAAAGATGCTTCTCACACCACTAAACAAATTTAGTATTGAGTATTTTATATATTATATTTTGCACGTATGTGTCAGGGTAATCGTATCCTGACACATATGAGCAATATACTCCGCAAGCTACAGAAAAATCGCCCCTGTAATATTACCTGTTTTTTATTAAAACGCCCCTGAATGTTTGACTCAACCATTGTTTTGAGGTATATTAGTACAGTCGTATCAAACAATGGTATTGGCATGGATAGCCATTAGGGGTGAACTACAAATGCTGAACGTACTACGCAAAGTATTGTTAGTCTGTGCATTAACGTTGCTTATAGTAAGCACAGGAGCATATGCAGAATCCTGGACTTCATTCAAATATGCAGAGTTTGATGGGGTAGACATAACACCTGCATTTGCAACAGATACACTAACCTATACAGTGGCATTTTCTGATATTATACAACCAACAATCACAATTGGCGGCATTGAACACGATATTGCATGGATTCAGGGTTTCTACACACTTTCAAACAATGGGATCAATACATTTTATGCCGGTGGCGATAACATAGTAGATCCGGCAAATCCCAAAAATGTCCTTTGGAAGTGGGACACAAACCCTAATATATCTTCACCAAACAATTATGTTGTTGCAGGTTGGAGCGCGCAGGGCACAGAAGACCGCATAGTGCCAAATACGGTTAATGATAATAAGTCTTTCACCTATACCGACTTCATGTTGAACGGCACATCTGTAATTTATGGACTGCATGTAGGCTATTACGATGAAGGCCAGGAGAAGAATATAACGGCATTTTACAAGCCGACCGGCAATGTGGTTCCCGAAGTCCCTGCCTCAGTGTTGTTTGGTATAGGTGGGCCGATGCTGGGCGCAGTGTCGCTGCTGCGAAAGCGCTTCGGGCGATAACGGGTTACATATCAAATTTCGCAAATTCCGCCGCAACTTCTCTCAAATCGCGGCGGAATTTTTTTAATACAGCTCCGTCGTTCATTCCGCCAAACCTGGCAACATAACCCGGGTGATATGTAGCCATCACTCGTGATCCAAACGGTCCGTCAAACCAGGCTCCCCTCTCTCTTTTCATCACGAATTGCTTATGTATCAATGCGCCTGCCGATATATTCCCTAAGCATAATATAAACGCCGGATTTACTATTTCGACCTCACGCAATAGCACATCCGACCATGCCTCGATCTCTCTAGTGGACGGCGGTCGGTTTACCCGCCTCGCGCCTTTCATTTTGAAAGACCAGCATTTCAGAGTATTGGTTATATAGACTCGACTGCGCTCAATCCCCGCGATTTCAAGATCATGGTCCAGAAAACGCCCCACTCTGCCGATAAACGGCCTGCCGATGCGGTTTTCATCAACAGCGGGAGCCTCTCCCACAACAGCAAGCGCAGAATCGAGGCCACCCTCCCCCCAGACTATATTTACTGACGGACCGCATATCTCATCTTTCAGAGACAGCGCTTCGATCTTGAGTCTGTTCATGTGTTCGTTCTTATCCAATGTGGTTCCTCAAACGGCATGCAATGGGTATCAACCTTGATGAATGTATACCCTCGGAGGAGATAATTGACCGAACTCGGGACCAAAGGCAAGCTGGGAATAGTTTTCGCGCTTCGCGAGGAAGCAGCAGGACTTGAACGCGTACTCGCCGAGTCGAGATCGGTTGTGCGTATACGAAACGGCAATATTGCATGCCTAATAGGTCAACTGGAAGTATACGCAGCCATCAGCGGCATCGGGAAAGATAATTGCGCAAAAGCAGCCGAAAATCTGATCGACTCCGGTGCTCAGTGGATAATATCATCAGGCTTTGCAGCGGCGCTCGACCCGGTCGCAAAAGTAGGAGATGTGGTCATAGCAGACAGAATTATCACAACAGACTCCGATAGGACCGCCTATCACAGTGACGCAGGGCTGCTGTCGACACTTCCTCCACCAGGCTCAAACACAGATTTTGCTATCTACCAGTGCAATATGGTCTCAGTAGACCGCATAATAGCCAGCCCTCAACAAAAGAGAAAACTCTTTCTATCTACCGGAGCAGGTGCGCTGGATATGGAATCATACGCTGCCGCCGCTATCTGCAGCAGCCGAGGCGTTCCATTCGCCGCCATTCGAAGCATAAGCGACAGCGCCTTTGATTCTATCCCCGACTTCATAATCACACTGACTTCGATCGAAAACACATGGCGCCGGCTATTGTATATCGCAGCCCGGCCTCACACATGGCAGAGTATTTGTCAGATGCGCCGAAAAACCGATCTTGCAGCAAAAAACCTCGCCGATGTCCTCGGTTTTATGCTGCTAAGGATGATTTAGCTCTAGCGCAACTTGCCATTAGTCTGATATACTAATTAATACACAAATATTACTGCCGAGTGACTTGCGGAGGCTTGCGAACGTATTGGAACTGATTCCAGCGATAGATATGATGGACGGAAAGTGCGTCCGGCTCCAGCAGGGTCGGTTCGACGCCGTGACCGTTTTCGCCGACGACCCTGCTGAGATGGCGCGTCGATGGGAAGACGAAGGCGCTCAACGCCTGCACCTGGTAGACCTCAACGGCTCACGCAAGGGCGCTCCTCAAGAGACCGAGTCCATCAAGCGGATCGTTGCAGCAGTGAAAATTCCGGTCGAACTCGGCGGCGGCATACGCAGTCTTGAAACGGCAAAGCAAATACTCGATATAGGTGTCGGGCGCGTAATTATAGGCACATCAGCAGTTCTGAACAGCTCTCTGGCTGAAACGATCTTCAAAGAACTCGGCGACGGGGCGGTGCTTGGTGTAGATGCTCGTGATGGACTTGTCGCGATAAAAGGCTGGGAGGAAACTACCCAAGAAAAGGCTGTAGATTTCACTCTTAGAATGCAGGCACTCGGAGCTAAACGAGTGATATACACCGACATCTCGCGCGACGGTATGCTTGCCGGGACAAACATAGCCGCAATGAAGCACATGGCCGAATCGATTGATATCCCGGTCATTGCATCGGGCGGAGTCAGCACAATCGAAGATATCAAACAGCTCAAATCGCTGGAAAGTATAGGAATAGAGGGGGCAATACTCGGCAAGGCGCTGTATACCGGTGATCTCTCGCTTGCCGACGCTCTGGCCATATAAAAACTTTGGAGGACAGATGGAAGTAATCCCAGGCATAGACCTGCTCGATGACAAATGCGTGTGTCCGGTGCATATGTCTTTCGGACATAATACACCGCATTCTCACGACCCCGGGCATGTCGCGAAGACCTGGGCTGACCAGGGCGCGCGCCGCCTGTATTTAGCCGACCTCGAAGGTGCCCGTATGGGCGAGCCACAAAACCTCAAAGCAGTAAAAGAAATTATCGACACAGCAAAAATCCCCGTTGACCTGGGCGGAGGCATTCGAAGCGTAGATACCGCAAAACGCGTCCTCGACCTTGGTGTTGATCGCATTGTCGTCGGCACAAACGCAGCGCTGGAAGAGCAGTTCGCAAAAGAGTTATTCAGCACACTTGCCGACAAAACCATATTGAGCCTGGCGAGCCTCAACGGCTATGTAGCCGTTCGTGACTGGCAAGCCAGAACAGACGAGCGCGCCGATGATTTCGCAAAACGTATGTGTGACCTTGGAGCGCACCGGATTGTCTTCACAGATGTATCTCGAAAAGGCATGCACGGCGGAGTAAATATAATCGCCGTTAAACGCATGGCCCAAAAACTCAATGTCCCGATTATCGCGTCGGGCGGAGTCAGCAGCCTTATAGATATCAAAGAATTAAAAGCCCTCGAACCGCTAGGAGTCGAGGGCGTTGTTGTAGTTACCGCAATTTATTCCGGTACGATAAAGCTCTCCGATGCCATCGACGCCGGCAAGTAGGACTTGACAAATAGCAAAAGCCGTTTATATACTGTGGCAATATATAATGTTGTGACTTATTGCCGCTTTGTGGGTAATGCGTTTTGGTCAGAGAGAAGACCCGGAGGATTGCCCGATAAATATGGCCATCGAAATTGGAAGCACTGTAAAAGGCGCCGTCCTTAAAGTAGCTGAATACGGCGCAATCGTGCGGCTGCCCGGAGGCAGCACCGGACTTGTCCACATATCGGAAATAGCCAACGCTTATGTGCATGATATACATGACTACATCAGCGAAGGTGATGAGGTCAAGGTCAAAGTCCTGCGCATTGGCCCAAAGGGGCGCTTCGAGCTGTCCATCAAACAGTGCGGACTTGATCCTCTACCGGCAAACAAATCGCCCAACACAACACAACACACATACAACTCACCCCAGACACCGGTTGCGGCAGGGGTTGGAGCGTCATTTGAAGACAGGCTCTCAAAGTTCATGAAAGACAGCGAGGAGCGCATGCATGACATCAAACGACGCAACGAATCAAAGCGCGGACGCAAATAGCTAAAACACTCTGCCGTTGGCTGCGCAGGCGTCCTTCAATATTTTCTCGAACCGGCGGCCATACTCCACATATGTGTCGTATTTGATCTGGTCTTCCGACTTCACCGACGCATCGTGATAGACCACAGCCATATGCGGCTCTATGGAGAACCCATCGTCATAGCCGTTCGCTATCAGGTCGTTAACAATCCTCACCACGTCTCCGTCACTCTCACCGGGGTATGTGAAAGTGGCTTTCTTAGTCTCCGGGTCCCAGCGGCCATCCTTTATATGCACATATGCCACATGATCTTTCACATGTGAATAAAACTCCCATGCGGACTGCATCGGATACGGCTTCGGCTTTGTGCGGTCAAGGCTGCAGATGGGATTACCCGTATCGAACACAAGTTTTAAGCCGGGCACATTCTCGATTATCCTCAGCGTATATGCCCACCCCATGCCGCCGTAGTTCATGCAGTTTTCATGCACGCACTGCATTCCCGCGTCGGTAAACATCGACTGAAGCTCCCACAGCCTCTTGAAGCGTTCCAGTTCCATCTGATCATCCGGCTCATGGTCTTCGAGCACCGCAAAGCTCATTATTCGGATGCGCTTGCACCCGAGCCGGTTCATCCTGAAAATCGAACGCTTCGCTTCGGCAAGAGATGAATCGAACGGCTCATCGATCTTCTTGGCCCAGTTTCCAATTGTCGAGCCAAAGCAGTTGATTCTTACTCCCGCATCTTGCAGCTTGCCATAGACAATATCAAAATCGCTGTCCGATAGATCGTGAATATTTATATTGTCGATTGCGCGCGACTCGATATTGCTCCACCCAAGCTCTTTTGTGGCTCTGATCTGACCGTCTATACCAGTGGCGGCTTCGTCTGCGAATCCGGTGACAAACATAGAAATACGACCTCAACTAGAATTATTTTCAGTATAACACCGACACGCAGGCAATGGCAACCGCACTAAGCGTGCCGGTGTATGTTGAAGTTAATCGTTTGTTATGCCTTCGAGCATTTCCGCGGTCTCGGCCACAGCTTCATCGACCGCATCTATCGCTCGCTGCAGTTCCGTCTCGTCAATAATAAGCGGCGGCTCTAGCCGGATCACTTTAGGGTTATTAAGGCTGTAAGCTACCAGCACGTCCCGACGGCCACACCCAGCAATTACCAGAGCGGCAAAGTCCTCATGATCGAACTCAACACCTGCAAGCAGACCCTTGCCTCGAACCTCTTTAACCACATTCGGATAAAGCTTCTGGACCGCTTTCAGGCCATCGAGGAGCTTATGACCGAGGACTTCAGAACGTCTGACCACCCCTTCTTCTATTGTCGTTTTGATCGCTGCTATCACGGCTGCGCATGCCAACGGGTTCCCGCCGAATGTAGTCGAGTGCAGATACGGGTTTTTGCCGAACATGGAGTCCCATATGTCCGCATTGGCCGAGAACGCTCCGACAGGCATCACGCCTCCGCCGAGCGCCTTCGCCATTGTGACTATATCCGGTTGAATGCCGTAGTGCTCAGTCGCGAACATCTTGCCTGTCCGGCCATATGCAGTGCGCACCTCGTCACAGATCAGAAGCGTACCGTTTGCAGTGCATATCTCTCTAACTTTAGGGAAGTAATCATCCGGCGGGACATTAACGCCGGCCTCACCCTGGACCACTTCGAGGATTACCGCGGCTGTCTTGTCGCTTATCGCGTTTGCAAGGGCATCCGCATCACCAAACGGAACCTGCTGCGCTATGGGAAGCAGGGGCTTGAACGGTTCTTTATAGACATCTCTGCCTGAGACCGACAGACTGCCGTAGCTCTTACCATGAAAACCGTTGATCGCGCCTATATACTCGCTTCGGCCTGTGTGAATACGGGCTGCCTTCAGCGCACCTTCGACAGCCTCAGTCCCCGAGTTGCACAGAAATGAATAGTCGATATCACCGGGGAGCACTGCTGCCATAGCCTCGCATGCCTCGGCAAGCTCAATCGACATAAAGAAGTGGCTCTTTAGCGCTTCTTTTTCGAGCTGTTTTTTCACCGCCTCGACGACTTTTGGATGCCTGTGACCCAGGCTGAATGCGCCGTAGCCGCCTACGCAGTCGAGAAACTTCCGACCCGATATATCCCATATATAGCAGCCCTCTGCCCTGTCTTCAGGCACATCGAAACCGCTGAACTTCAGTATGTTAGCCTGTCCGGGGCTGACGTATTTTCTATACTTTTCCGCGGTCTCCTCGCTTATCTGTTCGACCGCCGCTTCATCAAGAGCCATATAATCCTCCACAACGAATTTGATATTGGATATTTGATATTTTATATTTGCTATGAGAGCGAATTGCAAAAATGCCGCCCGCTTCAAAAACGGACGGCACTATCATACATCGTTTTGCCCTGCAGGTTCAAGCTAAGCTTGCGGCTTATCAGGATCCTCGGCTTCAGGTGCCGGTTTGGGTTCAGCCTTCGCTGGAGTAGAAGGCTTAGGCTTGCGTGCGGCAAAACCCTGAGGAATGCTCTTCAGCAAATCCTCCAGGTTCATGCCGGTAAGGGCTTGAATCATCGGAGGAAGCTGCGCAACCACATTCACCACGTCCTGCGTCACTTTCGACGCGCCCGCGCTGCCGTCACTGCCGCCGCCTATCACCACGATCTTCTCAGTCTTCGAGAGCGGCTCGGCAACAGCCTGAGCAAGCTGCGGCAGATTTTCGATCACAACCTGCAATATAGCCGCCTCGGTATACTGCTGCCATGCTTCAGCCTTCTTTGACATCGCTAGAGCTTCGGCCTGGCCCTTGGCCTGAACAACTTCGGCTTCAGCCAGACCCTTAGCCTTGGCTGCGTCAGCCTCGGCGAGACCCACCTGCCTGGTGGCCTCAGCCTGACCGGACGCAGTAGCCTGCAGCCTGTACTGCTCGGCTTCAGCTAGCTGCTGGATCTTCGAACGTTCCGCCATGGCGGGCCGCTCGATAGTTGCCGCGAGTTCTTTCTCTCTGCGCAGAATTTCCTGCTCCTGGACCTCGATCTGCTTCTGCTTTTCGATTACCTGCACCTGCACTTCTTCCGATCTGACAAGCTGCTGCGTCTTAAACTTCTGCAGATCGTATGAAAGGTCCGATTCGGCTTCTTTCTGTTTGACCGAAGCATTGTATTCCGCCAATTTGGACTTGAAGTCTCTGTCGGCCTCCGCGACTTTGGTATCCGCTTCAAACTTAGCCGACTGAGCGAGTTGATTGGCCTGAGCCGACTTTATTGTCGAGTCTCTCTGAGCTTCGGCTTCGGCAATCGACGCATCTCTCTTGACCAGCGCAATCCTCGGACGCCCCCATGCCTCAAGATAGCCCTGAGTATCGCGTATGTCCTTGATCACGAACGAGACTACCTGCAGACCCATATTCGCCAGGTCGCCGGCGGAGACTTCCTGCACTCTCTGGGCAAAAGAATCACGGTTTGTAACCAGTTCTTCGACATTCATTGTGCCGATAATCGCACGGAGGTGACCCTCCAGAGTCTGGTGCGCAATTTCGGCTATCTGCGCCTGGTTTTTGTCCAAAAACTGCTCTGCCGCGGTCGCTATGGAAGTATCGTCACCTCTTACTTTAATCTGAGCGACGCCCTCGACCAGCACGGGCACGCCCTGAACCGTATAGACAGCCGGAGTGGTAATGTCGATCGTCATCAGTTCAAGAGACAGATACGAATATGTCTCGACAATCGGCAGGACGACAACGCCCCCACCCTTTACAATACGGAACCCACGCGTTCCCCGCTCACCCGATATTGCGTCACGATAGTGCCTCTTCTTACCATAAACGACCAGGACCTGATTGGGTCCCGCCTTGCGATAGCGGCTTGCGGCGATCATAAAGATCAGCACGAAAAATACGACAACCGCCACTACAGTAGTCGCAACGCCACTTGGATTCAGTAAGTTCATACCTTCACTACTCCTCTCGTAAATATAGAGTGATTCGCGCTCACACAGCTATTACTCACATCGGCCTGACGACGAATGTATTGGCTTTAATATTCACCACATAGACCTTGGTTCCTCTAGCTATCTCATCGCCATCGGTTGAAGTGGCAGGAGCATTATAGCGCGTGCCCTTAATGTTATATGCTATCTCGCCTACATGCCCGCTTGGTATCGTTGTTATAACCTCGGCTTCACAGCCGAGTATCTCCGACATCGTAGCCTCGCTGCTGGCTTGAGCCTTGATAAATATGTTCACATAAAGCAAAAACTGCGCGGCCGCAAGCAGCACGCCCATAGGCGTCGCGAAAGCAAGGCTCAATACAGGGTGCATCCTGAGGACCCATAATGCAAACAGCCCGGAAAGGCCGAACGACGCGATAAATGTCATTATGGTAAGCGTATTAAAGACACTGGCGCCGGAAGCATCGCCGGTATGAGTATGAGCCGCGACTATATCTCCATGGTCGCCCACATCTCCAACATGACCCAGATTACCGACATGAACCATATCGACATCATGTCCCATATCGATATCGTGCCCCGGAGCGCCGACATCCGCATGCCCTATTAGCTCACCAAGGATAGCGGTTACCAGCGCGAGAGTAAATCCAAAGACGAGACACCCAAGATATACCAGCGCAATCGGAGTCCACTCAATCACTCGTCTCACCACCTTACCTGTAACCCACATATATAGGTTCGCAATCGGCGCGCAAGTTCCTTGCTAAAACAAAAAAATATCATTAATCACCCTCCCAAAAAACTCGAGATGTTTTTGACGACAAACTATCATTCGCAACAAAACTGGTTTCCAATCGAAACAAGATGGCAACCCACACTGGGGGCTCGTAATGATACTTGTTTTTTTCCAACCCGGTAGTACGCACAGTTTCAAGGGCATGATACTTGCCACATGCTAGTTGGAGCAATCAACGGGCACTTCGAAGGGAGCAGACAACCTATGTTTAAGAAACTGTCGGTAACTTTAACACTCATAGCTTTAATGAGCCTCGGCACAAGCGCTTTCGCATTTGACTTCTGGGGCATCAGCGTAGGTAAGGCATCATATAAAGGCTCTACTCACACCACATTTGACGGCGTCGGCAGATCGCGCGCTCAGTTCGTGGTCGGCGGATGGAAATATACCCGCGTCGACGGAACATGGTCAAATGCGTCGCAAGCACCGGTTCCGGGCGAGGGCTATCTTGCCAGCCGCAGGTCCGATGCTCAAGGTATATTCTTCAAGCCCGGCCTCAGTACCGCGGACTTTGTGATAATAGCAACTTCGTCTCAGACCGGCCAGGGCGCGCCCGAACTGGGTTACGACAAGCGCATGTTCGGCCCCGGCGACCTCAGGATCGATATCGGCAGCATGACAATAGGCGTCGGCCTGCGGCTCGACGATCTGCTCTGGGCGCAAAA
>JBDKUO010000018.1 GCA_039679645.1 Armatimonadota bacterium | reverse complement strand
ATCGAACAGAATTAGCGTTATCGGCAGGTCTCAGATGTCATTACACTTCTGGGAAGCCCTTTCCTGCTAATCCTCACTTCGTGAGTTTCTTGACGATTTGAATTTTTGTGATTATGAGACAGCCTCTCAAGTCTCGAAACACCAAACACCAAGATTTCACTCATACGCCGAGTCACGCGGCTTTCTGTTGGCTTTGCACTTCTTCATATAATGTATCAGGACACAGATCAATTTCACCCGGCCAAGCCACCGTATGTGTATCATGGTCAATATAGACCTTTGCAAACTCAACAGGATCGGCAAGCACTTCAAATACACCCTTACCGACCATATTTGAAAGGTCTACCTCACCTGTTAATCCGTCATCGAACGATAATCTCAATCGGTACTCGGTCAGCGGTTCAACTAACACGGCTTTATGCATAACTGGTCACCTACCTCAATGGTTCTATCCGAATCAAAGGCAATTGAGATTCTGCTAAACTCCAGTTTTTTAGTAGTTCATCTTTGTGTATACTTGCCCACTCCATTACTAAGCCAATAGCTCGTGGGCTAAGCCTCCCTGCGATTATTGATGGTGATTCTATAGCAACTAGAGCCTCTTCATCACCATAAATAGCGTGAAATGCGGAGGTTGATGCTCACGATAATACATATAGATTGCTATACCAAAAAATTCAGATACCCTTGGCATGGCTGCACTCAACTCTCAACTAGAACCGCTTGTTCTCTGCCTATCGCATCCAGCGCAGGGTTGACATCCACCAAATGGCTGGCGAAGCACTTTTTCACGCCCTGAGACTCCATAGCCAGACCCAGCAGCTCAGTGAAGTAGAAGATGGGCATAGTCAGGTCTTCGCCGCGGAGTTTGCCTACGGCTGCCTGTCGCATCTCAAGATTGGTCATACAAAGTGGGCAGGCTGTAACAATGCAGTTCGCGCCATGCTTTTTGGCATTCGAGATAATATCGCCTACGAGTTTGACCACCATATCGCTCTTTGCGATGCCGAAGCTGGCGCCGCAGCACTCATTTTTGAAATACCACTCGACAGGCTCCGCGCCCACCATCTCCATAGCCGTATCCAGACTCTTCGGGTTTTCAGGATCATCAAAGCCCAGGACCTTGGGCGGGCGAATTAACAGACACCCATAATAGCACGCAGGTTTAAGTCCAGGTAGCTTTCGGCTGGTCTTTTCGGCAACCTTTTCGAGAACTTCGGGGAAGGTGAACACTTCCAGAGCCGATTTTACGCCTATCTTGCCTGTATACGGCTTCTCCAGGTCGGAATTGATCCGGTCGCGGAGATCGGCATTTTCTTTCATCTCGACCTCAGCGCCGCGCATGCGGTTATAGCACGCCGCACACGGCGCGATCACATCCAGCCCCATGCTCTCCGCTATCCCGAGGTTTCTGGCGGGCAGGGCTATGCTGAGCTTATGATCGAGGCTGTGAGCGGATGTAGCCCCGCAGCAGTTCCAGTCGGGTATCTCGATCAGTTCGATCCCCAAATCCTCCGCCACCAGGCGGGTGCTCTCATTGAACTCTTTTCCTGTCGATTCCAGGCTGCAGCCTGGGAAATATGCGTATTTCATGAGTTATTAGTCCTCAGTTGTCGGTTGTCGGTTGTCGGTCAAAAACAGATTCCTCGCTGCGCTCGGAATGACTTGATGTGGAGTGTTTGTATATAATTGCGACTATCTGCTCTCCACTTTCAGCTTTCCACTCTGGGCTCTTAGCTCTCCACTCTCGACTCTCCACTACTTTTTAAACAGACCCCGGACCTCGGCAAGCCCTTTCACCCTGCTCGGTATCAGGCCAAGCTTGCCCTTAAGAAACATCTGGATACCGGAGAAAACGTCCGAGAAAAGGTCGCGACTTCTGACCTTGTAGATACCCATAAGGCCGATTTCGTGAGCGCGGCCGTGCCAGGTCACCTGCCTCAGAAACTCTTTGTGAAACTTCAATACATTCGGCTGCTTAATATGCTTGCCCTCTTTGACGGCTAACTGGCGGCAGGCATCCATTACCTTGGAGAGCGCGACACCGCGCGGGCATCGTGTGGCACAGGTCTCGCATCCGGCGCACAGCCAGATAGAAGAGCTTTCAAGCACTTCGTCTTTCATACCGAGCTGAGCCATGCGCATCACCTGATTGGGAGCGATGTCCATGCTGAATGCCGCCGGGCATCCCGCAGTGCATTCGCCGCACTGATAGCAGCTCATAACGTTCTCACCGCAAATCTCAGCGATCCTGCGCTTGAACGTGAGGTCGATTTTGGAACCGGGCGAACCCAGTGGGGATATGTCCTGCTTTGTCTCGGAAGTCAACATACGCGCCTGCCTTAAACTTGTGGAGCAATTTTACCACAGACATGATAGCATTGGAAAGAAAGCAGCGTCAAATCGAGTCCACACGTAACACCGTCTGGCCGACACCTATTTGATCGCCGATTTGCAGCCTGTGCTCCCGCACTCGCTGACCCCTCACCCATAAACCGTTTGTGCTGCCGAGGTCATTGACAGTCCAGCCCGCACCATCCCAGACGATCTCGGCATGGTTTCGGCTGACCATAGTATCCTGCGCAAGAAGCATAGCACATCCAGACTCGCGACCTATCTTAATCAAACCAGGTCCGAACTGAAACAACTGATCCATATGCGGACCACCGATTACAGACAGAGATAGAGTTCCTGCCGCCGTCGGCTGGACAATTGTCTGCTGCGCAGGTGCAGGTGTCGCTTGCGGCTGACTATCGAACCATCTCTGCTGAGGCTGCCCAACTGCACTTGGAGCACTCGAATATGAACCGGCTTTTTGATGAAACCGGAGGTTGAACCGCCCAACTGTAAGCAGGTCGCCGTCCCTGAGCTGAGACGATTGTGTCGCGGTTCCGTTCACATTGACAGTGACTCCAGTCGCGCTCTTCACACTCACATCATTGCTTTGAAGGATAAGGTATGCGTGCTGTTTGGCCACAGACTGGTCGCCAAAGAGAGGAATGTCGGCCAGCTCGTCGCGGCCAATAGTGGTGGTCGGTTTGGTAAGGATAAAGCTCTTGCCCTCCTTTGGCCCGGTGAGGACAGTGACCCAGTTTTGCTTGGCTATATCCTCGACCAAGGCGACCGCCGCGCCTGTCGCAGCACCCATCAGGATAAATCCTACAAAACGGCTCATACTGCCGCCACCGGTCACGAAACAGATCATATCAAACAGGAATCCGCCTGCCGCTCCGCCTAATAGACCGCCGAGCATGCTCATTCGTGCGCGCTGCCATGACCCCATGGCAAACCCGACGCCCATTCCCCCACCCGCGCCAATTACTGCCCAGCCTATTGTCCTGCCGATCACAAGATCCAGCAAAGACATAGTAAAAGCCATTGCGGAAAATACGAGTTGACCGATCATACCGGCGATTGTTCCTGCCATTGCGCCTATTGACACTGCAGTCGCCATCTTGATAATGACTCGTTTGGGTGGTGACGTGAGTTCATCAGCTACGAGAAGAATACCGCCGAGCATTGCAGCAAATGATGCGCCGAGCAGCACCGCGCTGATAAACACATCACTCGAACTGTCGACTGCATTGCCTGTCTCTTCCTTAACCATTGCCGGGTTCATAATCAGAAAGATCATCAGGCCGGCCAATGCGCCTGCGACACTGAGCAATATTAAGCGAGAAATGCGTACGTTTTGCATGCCCTTTCTTCCTAAAGAACAGCCGATAGTCCAGGGGTTGAACCCCGGACGCTGTATTAAGGATATCAATCCTTAACTTGCAATCATGGATCAAACCACATTCAGGGACTCAAGTCCCACATACGTGCGTCGGGGATTAAAATCTCCGACGATCAGAATATGCGCTCAGTTTACTATTTCTGAACAGTTGCGCTCTCTAAAACAAGATAGACCTGACCCTTATTTGTCTTATTAACCCTGCCTGTCACACTGATTTTTGTATCGATGTCTTTCTCGGGATCAAGCGCGACTTTGCCGGTGACGTATATGCAGCCGGTAGAATCGCAAATAGCCCAGTCGCTGCGGGTTACCGGAGGCCCGCCTTTAGTGTTCTGATCATTCGGATCAGGCTGGAAACCTCTGAATGTGCCGGTGATTTGAACCATCCGGCTCTCCATCTCTTTCGCCCGCTTAACAACCTCTTTTACTGTCAATGGAACCAATGCGGCAGTTTTCTTGCCGATTGCAAACTTTGCGCTTACAGCAGGCGGCTTATCGCCCCTTGGAGTCAATTGAGCGCTGACCTTGTAGGTCCCCGGCCCTACTTCCTTGCCCGAATCGTCTTTCTGATCCCATGTGGCCGTGAAGTTCCTGGTTTCGCCGGGATCGAGTGTGAGAGTCGTAACCATTTGCAGATATACTTGATTCTTACTCAGAGTAAATATTTCATGGCCTGCAAGAGTAATCCACATATCAAATTGTTTACTGCTGGGAAATGTATATGTGATGGGTATATCTGTGGCATTGCGGACGGCGAATGTAAACTCAACCGGCGCTCCCAAGGCATTATTCTCAGTCGATGTCTTGACGCCCTGGAGCAGACCGCCGGGATTCGGCTCATGCGCAGGGATCGAAGCCGAACCAAGCACAAGAATCGCTATAATCAGGAACCGTGGAATCATAATTACGCCTCCTGGATCAATTCTTTTCGGGCGCGCCCGATTTTTATTTTATCGCGCCCTTTTACCGGATTCGGAGATCCGGCATTGGCTTTGGGGTAAGGATTCGGAGATCCTTACCCATCAAGACGTCTGCAGTCTTTCAATTCGCTTGCCTATTGCCTGTTACCTGTTTTTGCCTCATCCCAGATGCGGTCCATCTCATCCAGGGAAAGGTCTGAGATTTCACAACCAGCCTGCCTGGCATAATCCTCGATCCGTGTAAACCGGTCTCTAAACTTACCCAGCATCGCACGGAGAGCCTCTTCCGGGTCGATCTCTTCATGCCTGGCGACATTCACTATGGTGAAAAGCAAATCGCCTATCTCTTCTTTGACTTTGGCCTTGTCTCTGCTTGCAATCGCTTCTTTTAGTTCGTGAGTTTCTTCCTCGACTTTGTCAAAGATCGAATGCACATCCGGCCAATCGAAACCCGTCTTAGCCGCTTTCTTGCTCAGCTTGGCAGCACGCATAAGCGCAGGTAAACTCTTTGGCACCCCGTCGAGCACAGACTTCCTGTCTTCATAGCCCGGCTCTGCATGCTTGATCTTGTCCCAGTTTGTAAGCACATCCTCGACACCAGAGACTTGCGTGTCGGCAAATACATGCGGATGCCTGCGCTGGAGCTTTTCGCGAATTACTTTGCATACTCCTGCAATGTCGAACTGCCCGGCTTCGCTTGCTATCTGAGCATGCAAAAGGACCTGAAGGAGCATATCCCCAAGCTCGTCTTCTATCTTTACCTGATCGCCGGTCTCAATTGCCTCGACGACCTCGTAGGTTTCCTCAATCGCGTACTTTCTAAGAGACTCATGGGTCTGCTGACGGTCCCACGGGCAGCCGTCCGGTCCGCGCAGCCTGGCGACAGTCTCAACCAGTTTTGCCCATTCATCACATATTCTGTCTTGCGTCATTACTTCCTCGTATCATTATGTCTTAGCGTCACAACGTCTATTTGCCGGTGCGAAGGAAAACAGTCTCGCATGGCAATTCTTGCAGCAGGCTCTGAGCTATCGCATGGGCAACATGATAATCGCCCGTCGTCTCCCTCATAATCCCAACCACGGCCAGGTCGATCTTGCCCGCATCAAACATCTTCATGAAACCAATGACAGGATCACGCACCCGTTCGATGACATGCTCCACCTTGACACCATACTGCTTGCCGATCCTGCTTGTTTCTCTGGCGGCATCGGCGGCTGCAGCCTCGGCATCAGGCCGAGGAGCATTTATAGGTTCTGTCCGCGGCACGACTATCAGCGAGACCACAGTTATCAATGCGCCCTCACCCCTGGCCAGTCTGCAAGCGTGTTCGAGAGCATGGACCCAGGAGCCTACCGCAGGCACGATAGTATGTCTGGCATGCGCCGTGTTCTCAGCGGACGCCCCCTTGACGAGGGATACTTCAAAACCTGCAGCCTCAACGAGAGACATCGCATCCGATTCGTCCATTCGCGGCACAGATGGATCGGAATCATCAATACTGACGACTGCATAGTCCGCGCCAAGCTGGTCTACAAACTCGATCAATCCCGCAGACTCGGCCCTCACGCGCTCCACATGCTCGAAAACCTTAAACCCCATCCCCGAGACAAGAGCCTTGCCCTGCTCCAGCCTCTGCCGGCCCCTGGTCTCACGGTCAGGCAGTGGAGTGCCTATTGGCATGGACCTGGGAACTTTTATCAGGTCGACAAGGTGCACCTCAATGCTTTGACCTACGGCGAGCCTGCAGGCATGACTGACCGCGCTCTGCCACAAACCCAGCATCGGCACCACAGCCGCAAGCCTCGCTTTTCCACGCTCGGGTATCAACTCCTCAAGTTCAAGTGATGCTCGCGCCTCGGCAACAGTAGCAGCGATTGGAAGCTGTGACCTTACACCGGGAACTTCCTTGCCTATCTCCAGAGACTCAGGAGACAGCGCGGCAACAACTATGCGCGCTTTGCGCTCCTGAATATATCTGAATGCGTCGGCAAATGTTTCGGCTCCTTTGGCTGTAATCTTTACCAGCGCAGAGCAGTCGATTATTATCCCGGTAGGATGGTTCTCCAGCAGCAGCGCAGCGGCAGCCTGTATGGCAGGCCATATGTTATTCTTTATGCTCCCGCGAAGAGTTATTGTATCTTCTCGTGCTTCGATTATCATATGCTTTATTACTTCTCCAGATAGTAGCGTACGTTTGTTACTACTATGCCCGGCATCATCATGAGCGCAATCTTCAAAAACAGCCCGGACTGGCCATGCAACACTTTTTGCCAAAACTTCTTCGGCACAAACTCGGGCAGCACCACGGTGATAACATGACCGGGGCGCTCCTTTTTCGCTTCCTCAAGATATTTAAGCACCGGACCGATCAGTGACCTGTATGGCGATTCCAAAATCACCAAAGGCACACCAAGACCATACATTTCCCATCGCTCGCGAATGAGAGATGTCTCAAGCGGATCGATCTCGATACACAGCGCGCGGCAGTCGTGCGAAAGAGTGCGAGCATATTCCAACGCAGGAAGAATTCCTTTATGTATACCTGATGTGAGCACGATAGCCGTCGACTTAACAGACACAGGTTCCTCGAATGTCTCCTCACTGATCCTGAGCTGATTGCCCAAAGTTATATAATGCTGGTGAATCTTTAGGAAGATCATAACGAGCAAAATGATAATGACGATAGCTATCCATGCGCCAATCACGAACTTGGAAATGCCGACAACTAAAGCTACTGTGCAGGTAATTATACCTCCAAACAGGCTTATCCCCACATGAAGTTGCCACTGTCTCTTCCTTAATCTATATTGCCTGGCAGCCATTCCCCACTGCGACAGAGTAAACGAGATAAATACGCCGACCGCATATAACGGTATCAGCCGTGTTGTCTCGCCCTGAAACCTGATCAGCAGCAAAATCGCGCAGAGACTCAACAGCGTAATGCCGTTGCTAAAAACCAACCGGTCACCTATAGTAGTCAACTGCCTGGGCGCAAAACGATCGCGCGCTATGATTGAGCTGAGCCTGGGAAAATCTTGAAATGCGGTGTTTGCAGCCAGCACTAGAATTGCCATAGTCGCAAACTGGGTCAGCGTATAAAACCATCCTCTGCCGAATACATGGTCCACAAGCTGCGCGACCAGCGTTTGATCCTTTAGAACTTGATAATTCGGAAGATCCTTAAGACTATGCTCGGTAATAAACGCTCCCGGCAGAGCGTGGTAAACGTGACCAAGATACGTGATTCCAAGCACAAGACTTCCCAGAAGAGTCGCCATAATGGTCATTGTGGCAGCGGCGTTTTTTGATTCAGGCGGTTTGAAAGCAGGGACACCGTCTGCAATGGCTTCTATCCCCGTCAACGCCGAACACCCGCTGGAAAATGCCCTGAGTATTACAAACAGGCTCATAGGCGTCAGCACAGGAAGAACATAACTGGCCGGAACGATTTTTTGCACATCATGGAGAACCCATACTTTGAATAGGCCGGCAGCCACCAACACATACAAGCACAATATAAAGATATAGGTCGGCGGAGCAAAGAGCGCACCTGATTCCCTGAGACCTCGTAAATTTGCAAAGGCTACAATCGCCACGGCAATAATGCACAGCTCGACCCGATATGTGCTCCAATCCGGAAAAACGGCGATAATAGCCTGGATTCCTGCTGCAACGCTGACCGCTACCGTTAACACATAGTCTGTAAGAATTGATGCGGCGGCTACCAAGCCAAATCGTACACCCAGGTTCTCTTTGGAAACGATATAACTTCCGCCACCGTGCGGATATGCAAATATTGTCTGCCTATATGATACCGACACGATCCCAACCAGCGCAGCTACGCATATTCCGATCGGCCATGAA
The DNA here is from genome assembly GCA_039679645.1 of Armatimonadota bacterium. NCBI lineage: Bacteria > Bacillati > Armatimonadota > Armatimonadota bacterium. Next base: position 4,201 of record JBDKUO010000018.1, on the reverse strand, counting down.
ACTGCCCAAGCCATGCTGCCTGCAACCGCAAGAGCAATCAAAACTTCCTCAGGACCATATGCAACCGAAGATACGGCATCAGATGAAAACACCGGCAGCGCAAGAAACTTCGGCAATCGCTCGTGTACGGCTCGTGAACTTGCTAACGGTGCTCCAAAAATCAGGCGCCTGAGAAATGCAAACAATAATAGTTACCTCCTGTGTTCTTGTCACAGTTTACACGTTACAATGTCCTTCGTGCAAACTTGGACTATCTCGTCAGATAATAGCGTGAATTGGTTACAATGATATCCTTCATCAGCATCAGTCTGATTTTCAAGACAATGCCGGACTGATTATGCAGAAGCTTGTGCCACCATTTCTTAGGCACAAACTCCGGCAATACAACCGTTATAACGTAATCAGGACGCTCTTTCTTGGCTTCCTCGATGTACTTTACTGTCGGCCCGACAACAGACCGGTATGGGGATTCGAGGATCACCAGCGGAACACCCAACCCGTACTTTTCCCATCGCTCACGCACAAGCGGAGTCTCAGACGGATCGATCTCAATATAGAGAGCCCTGCAATCGTGCGATAGTGACCTGGCGTACTTTAGAGCAGGCCATATTCCTCTGTGAATACCGGCGGTAAGCACTATGGAAGTGGTCTTAGTCTCCACCGGCTCCAGAAGGTCTTCATCGTGGAGCCTGAGCTGCGTGCCGAGTTCGATATAGTGTTGATGGATCTTGAAGAAGACCATCACCAATATAAAGATAATAGCAACCGCCATCCACGCGCCGATTACAAATTTTGATATGCCAATAACCAAAGCTACAGTGCAGGTAATAATGCCTCCAAACAAACTTAAGGCCATCGTGCCCTGCCAGTTCTTATGCTTCAGCCTGTGCTGCCTTACAGCCATTCCCCACTGCGATAGTGTAAACGAAATAAATACACCGACCGCATATAATGGTATCAACCGTGTAGTTTCGCCGTGAAACCTGATAAGCAGCAACACTGCGAACAGACTCAAGAGCGTAATGCCGTTGCTGAATACCAGCCGGTCTCCAACATTGGTGAGCTGTCTGGGAGCAAAGCGGTCGCGCGCAAGGATCGAACTGAGCCTTGGAAAATCCTGAAACGCCGTATTTGCAGCCAGAACCAGGATTGCCATGGTAGCAAACTGAGCGATCGTATAAAACCATCCTCGACCAAAAATGTGATCAATCAGTTGTGCAATTAATGTCTGATCCTTGAGGATTTTATAATTCGGCAAGTTATGAAGATTGTGCTCCGTTATGAATGTACCCGGCAGTGCATGATAGACATGACCAAGATAAGTTATTCCCAACACAAGACTACCGAGGATTATTGCCATTATGGTCATGGTAGTTGCAGCGTTTCTCGATTCGGGTGGTTTGAATGCTGGTACACCATTCGCAATCGCTTCTATACCGGTCAAAGCTGAGCAACCGCTTGAAAAAGCCCTGAGTATTATAAATAAGCTCACAGGCGTCAGCACAGGAAGAGCATAGCTGGCCGGAACGATTTTATTAACGTCATGGAGAACCCAAACCTTGAAGAGTCCGACACCCACCAAGACATATAAGCATGATATGAAGACGTATGTTGGAGGAGCAAAAAGGGCACCCGACTCCCTTAGACCTCGAAGGTTTGCCAACGCCACGATTGCCACGGCAATTACACAAAGTTCAACACGATACGTGCCCCAATTCGGGAAAACAGCGATAATAGCCTGAATGCCGGATGCAACGCTGACAGCAACTGTGAGCACATAGTCAGTCAACAGTGACGCCGCTGCAACCAAACCATATGGTACGCCCAGGTTCTCCTTGGCAACAGTGTAGCTGCCGCCGCCATGTGGATATGCGTGGATTGTCTGTCTGTATGAAATCGAAACGATAGCAATCAGCGCAACTATGCATATTCCAATCGGCAACGAAATCGACCAAGCGGCACTACCGATAATCGCTAGCGCTATCATTACTTCCTCTGGGCCATAAGCAACCGAGGATACAGCGTCTGATGAAAAAACAGGCAGCGCAAGGAACTTTGGCAAACGCTCATGCACAGCACGTGAACTGGCTAATGGCGTTCCAATGACAAGGCGCCTGAGAAATGAAAACAAATCTCTACCTCCACAATCCCAACAAAACAAAAAAATGATCACCAGGCACGACCGGCACTGGTGAACCTCAATAGTCTAGCACTACGCGAGATAATTGTCACGCGGATGGTGAGGTGTTCAAAGGCTCCATTCTTCCTAGCAGGCCATCGATAAGTCCCTTAAAGGCATACCATAACTTAACAGCTCTATGATCCTCAAACATAATCAGCAAAATGATCTGTTTTATGCGGGTTTTTGTCATACCGACAAGCCACTGACGTTCATATCGCCAGAATTCCTTTATCATGGCAACGTAATTGCGACTGATGTAATACTGGCGCTCAATAGACATATGAGGAGATATCAGCTTTCTCCCCAAAATTGAATGCCACCGGGGACTGCCAATAGCATGCTCTATCAAGGGTTCGCGAGTCAACATCACGCGAAACCCCATTCTCAAGGCTCTCAGGCAATATTCGTCGTCCACATAATCTATAAAAAAGTCTTCCCTGAACCGACCTATTGCGTCAACGGCCTCCATAGACATCAAACTGCCGGAAGTTATTACTGTCTTTACATCCATCGCAGCGCTGCCGCAGAATGAGTCCTCCGGCATGAGAGGCAGGCCGGTCAACTTATCATTGAAGTTGGCCCCCATAACAGCAACTTTGGCATCATTCACCGACTCCAGGGCCAGCGCATATGCCGAAACAGCCGATTCGGCAAGCAATGTATCCTGGTCCATTGTCAAAAGCCAGGCATAGCCATGCTCCCTTGCCCATTCCACAGCCTGATTGAGAGCCGCTGCGATTCCGACATTTGATGTATTGTGGATTATATCGGCTCCGGTCTGGCTGATAGTCTCCGCAAGGATATCAGACTCATGTTCATTCGAACCGTTGTCCACAAGCAAAATCTTATCTACCTGGCGAGCTATAACACATACTCTGCTCGACAATTCGGAGTCGGGATGATACGTGATGATCGCTGCGCATATATTTGTCTTATCGGGTATCTGCATACTCAGTAACGTTTCCCCGCTCTTCCAACAATTCCGTCAAACGCACCTAAAATCGTCTTCCACAGCTTATCTACTCTTTTTTCCTCGAACATCAGAAAGAGTATTACTTCCTTTGTCTTTATTACACCAAGATCAAACAGCCATTTCGGTTCTTCCCGCCAAAAGTCCTTGATAAGGAAAATGTAGTTTCTACTCAAATAATAGCGTCTGCTGGATGGGTGATGAGAAGTGATAAGTCTGCGGCTGAGAAATTTATGATAACGCGGCGCGCCGATTGTATGCTCTATAAGGAATTCCTTGGTAATGAGATTGCTAAACCCATTCTTCCTTGCCCTTAATGAAAACTCCGCATCCAGATAATCTATATAGTAACGTTCGCTGTACATGCCTATTGTTTTTGCGGCCTCAATAGAAACAAGAGTGCCGGACGTTATCAGTGTCTTTACTTCCAGGGCGTCTTTATTGGCAAAAACATCAGCTTCAATATATGGTTCGCGCGTCAATGGGTCTTTCATATTCGAGCCGATCATGCATATTTTCAAGTCGGGAAACGATGTGAACGCTTTTTTGTATGATTCTATAGCCGAATCCAATAGCGTCGTGTCCTGATCCATTGTCAGAAGCCAGTCATAACCCCTTTTTGAAGCCCAATTATAGCCTGTGTTGAGTGCGGCAGCAACGCCGAGGTTGTCATTATTCCAAACGACCTCGGCATCTATCTGGGAGGCAATCGACTCTATCATCTTTTTCTGATCAAGATCGGATGCGTTATCGACAATCAGCACCACGTCGACCTGCGCGCTGAGGCTTTTAACTCTTTGTGGAAAATTGTTGTCGGGGTGATATGTAACAACAACAGCGCAGATATTTGATTTGTCAGGAGTCGGAACCATATGTCTGCACCATGCAAAAAGAGGTTGGATTCCTCCAACCTCTTTATCTTCTTTGAAAACTAAATAGTGCAAGCGAGTTTAGTTATGAGCATCGACCTCGGATACTCCGGCGATTTGAATCTTGTTCTGGCCTAAGCCAACCGTTCAAACCACACTCTTATCCTTAGAAAGGAGGTG